>JACQHN010000066.1 GCA_016199015.1 Nitrospira defluvii | reverse complement strand
GCGGCGAATGCGGGCGGCACGCTCACGAAGGCCGGCATGATTGCCGTCGTGATCCGCGCTGCTACCTCCGCCACCGTCACCCGTAGCCTCACCCTCATGGGAGTAGGACAATGATGCAACGATTCCTGTGTATGGCCGCGCTGATCGGCTCACTGGTACTGTTATCACCCTCGGCACACGCTGTCACGTTGGGCACCAATGCCAGCGGGCAATTTACGCTGAATGGCACGCCGACCTTCCTGCTCGGCACCAGCTATTACGATGCGCTGCGATGGCATCAGTCAGACCTGGATGATTTGCATGTGCGCGGCTTCAACCTGATTCGCGTCATGCTCGATATTGAGTGGAATGTGTGCGACGGAGGGCAATCGGTGTTTACGGCAGACGGATCCCTGAAGGCCACGGAAAAAACCGCCTTGCATGCGCTCATCACGGCTGCAAACGCGCTCGGGATGATCGTGGATCTCACCGTCTTGTACGCCGATACGGACGGCGCGAACTCCGCCTGCTGGATACAGACCGTGGCCGCCCGTAAGGCCGCTATTCAAAACGCTGTGGCTGAATTTTCAGTTCACACGAACGTCCTCTTTGACTTAGTGAACGAACATGACGGCGGCTCGTTCTCTGCTTCTGAAGCGGACATGGGTACCTATATGGCCGCTGCGCTCGCGGGCAACCCAGCCGCGCTGCTCACCTACTCGAGTGCGGAATCATTCGGCCCGCACCTCCTGAGCGCGACGACCGACGCCCCGATGCTGTCCGGCATTCAGGCGGAAGTCTCGAACGGCATCAAGATTCTGACGCCCCATAACCTGCGCGGGCCCGACTGGGACACCCGCACCGCGGCGCGAGCCCTCTCGTATCGGCAGGCGCTCGTCTCGCTCGGTCATGCGGCTTTGCCGGTCTATTTTCAAGAAGAGAACCGCAGGGGCGGACCGTACGGACTGAGTACTGCCGCCCAATTCCTGAATGCCGCCGCCGCGGCGAAAGCCAATGGGGTCGCGGCCTGGATTTTCCATACCGCTGCCGCCTTTGACTTGTTGACGGCCACCTACATGAGCCAGCTCGATAGTGTGGAATTGAGCGTAGTGAACACCTTGGCGACCTCGCTGGGTCTGCCCTTGCCTCCTCCGCCCGCGGTTCCGCCTACAACCGATCCAGCCATTGTAGCGCGGATCGTGGCCCTCGAAACCTTGGCCGCGACGCTCGACACCGAAATGAAGCAAGTACGTGCCGCGCTCAAATCGCTCTGCGTGGCGCTCGGAGGTACCTGCTTATGAAGCGCCTCGTCTATTCGCTTATCTCGGCGCTGCTCCTGGTGGCGGGCATCGTCTCCGCCGAAACCTTTACGTGGGACTGCAACACCGAAGCCGACATGAAGGAGTACCGCGGCGAACGCTCCGACAATGGGGGCGCCAGCTGGGGCGTGCTCTTTAAGAAGGATCACGTTCCGGGCTGCGCGCAGCTGTCCTTTCAAAACACGGCTTACGTGAAGCCGGGCGACAAGCTCGGCCGTCTCTTCGCCTGCGATACGTCCGGCCAATGCTCGAACCCTAGCGCCGTCGCGGCCTACAAAATCGCGACGTCGCCTGTCGTGGTGCGGCCTGACGATGTGACCGGGCTGGCGGCCGGATCCCTTACGCACGAGTCGGCCATCATCACCGGCACTATGCCGGCTGGGGCCAAGATCAATATGCGATATGCGAAGGCGCCGCTGAGCTGGGGCAGCGCCGACAGCGCCACCTGCGAGGCGTTTCCCTGCACGATCACGGGACTGACGCCCGACGCGCTGCACGAAGCGCAATGTATCCCCTACTTCGGCACCATGAACCAGGGCGCCATCTATGGCAACTTCTGCCCGTCCATCACGTTCAGGACGTTGCCGCTCATTACGCCGCCGCCACCGGTTACGCCTGGCACGATCACCGACCTGACGGTATCGGCGCTGGAGTCCACCACGGCCACCATCAAGGCTGTTTCGTCCGACGGATCCAAGGTTGACGTGCGGATTATGGTGACACCCATGCAATGGGGCCAAGCCGCGCACCTGGATTGTACGGATGCTGGAGTCTGCGACGTCACGGGGCTGCAGCCGGATACGGCCTACGTCATACAGGCCGCCGCCTATTTTGGCGTGATGAACCATGGCGCCGTCTATGGTCCGCTGTCGTCGGCCCTCTCTTTCAGGACGAAGCCGGCGGGACAATCCACCGACCTCGAGCCACGCCTGGCGGCCGTCGAAGCCCGGATAGCGGCCATCGAAACCATGGGCGCCGTGCTGGACGAGGAAATGAAAGAGGTCCGCGCCACGCTCAAGGCCATCTGTCGCGCATTGGGAGGGAACTGCCCATGACGCAATGGGAACGCTACGAGCGCTTCATCTGGGCCCTGACGGTCTGGCGCGAAGCCAGCAACCAGCCCTATCAGGGCAAGACGGCCGTCGCCATGGTGATTAAGGCCAGGGCGGACCATCCGCGCTGGTGGGGCAAGAACATCGTGGAGGTCTGCACGAAGCCGGAGCAGTTCACCTCGATGCACACCAAGACGAACGATCCCAACTTGCGGCGCTGGCCGGCTGAGGGCGACCCGTCGTTTCTGGAGTGCATGGATATTGTCGACGGCGCGGCGGGCGGGCTCATCGTGCCAGTCCTGCAGGACGCCGATCACTATTACGACGAGAGTATCCCCGCCCCCTGGTGGGCCAAGAAGCATCCAGACCGGTTACTGGGACAGGTCGGCGCCTTCTTCTTCTACAGCTTGGAGCTGAAGAAGGGATGAGATGGGACAGGCCTTCTATCGCTGTGCGTGGTGTGGCGCAACCTATCGGCACGACGACAGCTACCACCACTTTCTGCATTGTACCGCACGGAAAAGAAAGTAGAGGCCTGATGCATGGCGAACGACAGGGAGGACCACGTGAATGCAAAAACCTTTTGGACGGTCTGTAGCGCCTTGGCGCTCCTAAGTATTGGTAGCTTCGGGCATTCCCAGTACCTCGACGGAAAGCAGACCGATGAAAAAACAGTCTGGCGCCAGGACTTCAAGGGCGACATTCGCCGCTCGATCGACGCCGTCAAAGACAGCGTCAAGGACCTGAAGGATGAACAACGCGACCAGGCCAAGAGCATTCGGGAGGACACGAAAAACATTCAGGAAAGCCTGAATCGCTTATTGACCGATCAACGACGGGACAGGACCCGCTAGCCAGGAGGACACGATGGACAAGGACGCAATCAAGGACTATTCGGCGACGGGCCTCGGTGGAGTGTCGGGGATGGACATGCTCTATACCGGCATTAACGGCATGCTGGACAACGGGGTGGACGCGCCGGAAATCAAGCTCGTGGTGTACGGGCTCATCGCGATCATCACGGGCTTCTTCGCTTGGCGACGCGACCATGCGGCCCAGAAGGCGCAGGCGGCGCCGGCTGCATGACGGCCGGGGCGATAGGTGGTTTAGTGTTGTTGCTGCTTCAGCTGGTTCTAGAGATACTGCAACGGAACCCTCCGGATCCTCAGCGACAGGAGAAGGACCGCGATGCACGGATTGACGACGCGATGGCGGGCACTAATGAGGCTGTGGCTACTGAGCTGCATGTGCTTCGTGACCGGTTGCGGCACGAAGGTCCTGGAAAGTAGCGACATGCCGTTAAGCCCCGTCTATACCGCTGACGGGAAGAGGATCGAAGGCTACCGGGCCTACTCTGACGGCATGATGAGCCGACTCTTGAAGGAGTGCCACGCGGCCATGGACCAGAAAGGGAAGTAGAGGATGGCGACCACGAATGAGCTGCTGCCAGTCGAACAACGTACGAGCCTCTTGAGCGCGGCCGCCGTCCCGGGCCAATCCGTCGCCACCTATACCCCCAAGACCGCTACCGCCTCGTCGGCCTCCGCCAACGGCTATGACGCG
>JACQHN010000065.1 GCA_016199015.1 Nitrospira defluvii | reverse complement strand
GCCGTACGGTGAGCCTCTGAGGTTCACGACGCGCTGAATAAAGCGCGTCACGGTTGTGAACGCCGCCGAGATAGTGAGGCGGCAGTGTCTGGCGAGAACGCCGCTGGCGGACTTTTTCCGCATCCTGCTAGAGTCTTCCTGGATCCCGCCGTGGTTCCGCCTCAGGCGCGAGGCTCTGAGATGGTGGCTAGAATTGGTTTGAACATAGGATCGGCGTCGAGCACGGCATGGAGCAATTCCGCGTTCAAGAAGTAGCGCCACACCTCATCCGTATTGCCCGGCACTTCATCGAACCAACGTTTGGCCTTAGTGAGATGTTGGAGCATCTTCGTTTTGTCCCCGTAGTTCGGCAAAAAAATCATGCTATAGGCCAATGTATATTCGGCCAGGAACTTGTCCAACGGAAGTTCGGCGTGGGCCAAGGAGGCTTCGGCGTCGGCATAGGCCTGAGGAGTCTCGGGATCATGCAGAATCCGGTTCCAGGAAACTTTGTTGATGCGCGACCAGGCCAACTGAAGCAGCGCTTCGGCCTTGGGGGTCTTCCGGTGCTCGGGGATGTCTTTGACCAGCGCTTCAAAGGTCTCGACCATCGGAATCTGATCGTTGTTCCAGCGGTACGCGACCCCGAGTCGAAAACGGTTGTCGAGCTGTTCCGGTCTGATGGTGACCAGGGTTTGCAGGGCTGGTATCAATCGATAGAGGAAGTCTGCCGGTGTCGGTTGTGACAGGCCGCCCATTTCCATACTGTTGGAGAGGTCCATGCGGGCCCCTTGCGCATAGATATTCCAATAAAACTCGTCGACCACGATGCCTAGGGACGGGTTCTTCACGTTCAGCTGATGGCTATTCCGTCCCTCATGCAGGAGCACGCTGTAGAGATGCCGCGTTAACACGGTGAGGGCCTCGGGCTGTTTGGGATCGATGAGCAGTACTCGGTTGAGCAACGCCACCCGGTCGCGCAGGTCGGGGAAGCTGGCGGCGCGTGCCGCGGCGGCCGTCAAGGTGCCCGGTTGATCGTCCGGCCCCCACCAACTCAGGGATTCAGGCAAGGCCCGGCTGGTTTCTGTAGCGAAAGGAATTTTGTCTGCGACCATGCCCGGCGCTTCGGGTTGTGACGCGACAGGCAGATTGAACACCGCGGCGTCTCCGGGGAATCCATGTTGTTTCAGCCCCGTGAAGACGACCCACTGGGTCGTGACGGATTTCAACGATCGTCGCGGACGCTTGATCGTATTGGTCCATTTGACGTTGCCGGCAGCGTAGGTGACCGGCGAGGTCAGGGGGTCGTGATACTGCACGGATAATTGAACCAACGTCGTCGGAACGCCCAGGACCTTGCCTTTGGTTGCGAGACGGAACGAACCGGCTGGAATGGTGCGGCTGTTGACCACCGTCGCATGCAGGCCGCTTCCAGGGGGGGAGGTTCCCAGCAGGTCCATCACGAAAGCGGAGGCCGGCGCTCGCGGCAGATCATCTCCAAAGAACACCAACGGTCCGGTGCTCGGCCAGATGACATCCATGACCGTGTCGGTTCGCTTGAGCATCGGCGCATGCGCTTCGGTCAGCGTCTGCCAACATGACTCGTAGGAGGGATCACCGGCCGGAGCAAATTGTTTCACCTTCGTCGGCGAGGCCGTGATGAAACGGTATTGGCAGGCAAAGTCCAATTGTCCGGCCGTCACGCGATCGCCGTGAGCAATGGCCTCGGCATACCGCAGGGCGGTCTGAACGGCCGGGGTGCTTTTCGGTGTGGTGGCCGTGGAATGGTTCTTCCCGCCGGCGGCCAGTACTGGCTCGGCAGGTCCGGTCCCGATACCGAGAGAGCACGCGAGGGTGATGATGGCAATCGTCTGTCGTCGGTGGAACAGGTTCCCGCGAATCATGCGAACGACCTCCGGTGGCAATAAAAGAAAGTCACTGTACCACGTGGCTCTTTTCAGACGAAAGAGGTGTGGTGCAGGGGACGAGTTTACGGGGTTGCAGCGGGTGGCGTCCGCGGAGGGGTAAACCGAACCAATGAGCGAATGTATTGGAGCACAGCCTGCTGGTCTTCGGCGGGCAGCACCTCTTGCCAGGCCGACATGGCTGTGTGTGATGTGCCCTGCGCGATGGTGCGCAGCAATTCTTTATCCGTCTTGGCAGAGGTTGCCGCGGAGATAAGATTGCCCGGTCGAGGCGACAGAAACGGCGCTTTGACACCGTCCCCCTTGCCGGTCGCACCGTGGCATTCCATGCAATGCTCGCGATAGATGCTCTGGCCGCGATCGAGCCCCGCAGTGGTTTGAGCCAGTACCAGTCCGGCCCCGCTGCAGATCAATAAAAGGAGAAGCAGAAGGAATTCGGAGACATGAACGATTCGCCCTCCCGTCGAGGGCCTCACCGTTCGAATCGGAGGTGTGCACTCATCGGTTGCGTCTGGATGTTTCACAGCCGGCGTCATCATGCGATGCATCGGGGCTGGTTACGCCGACACCGCGCCTTTCAAAATCTGGCGCCGGAGGGCCGCACGGTCTTTGGCGGAGAGTGACGGGGACGGTCGGTGCTGACAGAGTTGCACCGTATGGCGTAGCGAATCGAGGAAGACTTCGCAATTCGGGCAATCGCCGAGGTGGGCGCGGATTTCCCTGCAGATGTCGCCGGACAGTTCGTCGTCCAAATAGGCCGATAGCCGTTCCAAAATCTTGACACAATTCCGTTTTCCGTGACCCTGGTGAGGGGTGGGCTTGCGGGTGCCTGGATATGTGCGTACTCGATTGGCCATGGCGGTTCTTCTTGACTATACCAAACTATTCGAGCCGGGTGTGAACGTTCCGGTTCAACTCACCCGCAAGCCCTTTGGCGCTGAGTTCTTTTCTGACAAAGAGCCGGGCTCGATGGAGTCGGGATTTCACCGCGCGTTCATTCAAGCCCACAATGCTGCCCACTTCTTTGGCGCTTAGCCCCTCCATATCGCGGAGCACCAAGACCATGCGGTATTTGCGCGGCAACTTGGCGATGGCGCGATCCAGAATCTGGCGCAGCTCCTTATTCTCCAAGGCTTCCTGAGGGCTGAGGCCCTCTATCGGGATCTGCAGGGCGAACTCGCCTTCTGAGGTCGGCACAAATTCTTCCAGGGATAACTCGCGATCCGGTTCCCCTTTGCGTTTTCGGCGCATGCGCAGGCAGGCATGGGACGCAATGGCATACAGCCAGGTCGACACCTGCGCATCTCCGCGAAAGCGGTCATACGCGCGATAGGCGTTCAGGAACGTTTCCTGGACCAGATCTTTGGCCGCTTCAACTTCACCGCACAGGCGATAGGCGAACCGGTACATGACGTCCACGTGATCGCGATAGAGCTGGTCGAACGGACCGGATAAGAAGGTGGAAGAGGTAGGCGCGTCTGGGTGTGCCGTCCGGGTTTTCTTCTGTGGTGCCATACGCGGGGGCGAGTTTACGGGGCGGGTTTCCACCCTGTCAAGCAAGGGGTATCGGCTATGGCGTCGAGGTGTGGCGCGTCAATTGACACGGCGGATATCGACGAGCTCACCCCGCTGGTCGAGCTCGACCGTGATCGGCAGGCCTTCCTTCAGTGGGGCGAGGGAGGCGGGCCGTTGAGTGAGAGGGACGGATTGCTCCCCCTCGGGGGTCTGCATGACGAGCTGGTTGTGGTCGTCAGAGGCGTAGGTGAGGGGGCCCGACAAAAACCGGCGCGATGGGGACGAGAGGCCATCGTGATACAAGTCGATAACCACGTGCTGCTCCTGGACCCACACCGACATCTCCTGTCCCACCTTGGCGTTCCGCACGCCGGTTTTTCCGCTTACGGTGACGATTCCAAGCGGGGTCTTCAGAAACACATAGTTCGACTTCAGCTTCGAAACGGTCCCGTTCAACAGCAGGTGTAGCTGCGACGCTGATCGAGGAATTTGATTCACTTGAAGATCAAATTGCACGTCATGGAGGCCACGGATGGCGCCGGACCGGTCGACTTCGACCGTGAAGGGGAGATGGTCCGGGCGCCCGGCAATTTTGGTCTCGAACGCTCCAAGCGCCAACGATTGTTCGCCCTCCGGGGTCCAGACGGTCACCGTATTCTTTTCTGGAGATGTAAAATTGGGCATCGCGGTGACATAGCGGTGAACGAGGGTGCCGGCCCCCTTCTCGCGAATATCGATGACGGTGGTCGATCCATGGATCCAGAGCGTGATCTTCTGAGAGCCGCGGATGTCACGCAGCGTGCTTTTTGAACTGAGCGATAACGGCCCGATGGGGGTTTGCAGAAACACAATGCCTGGCTTCGATCTCCAGATCGAACCGGAGATTTGTACAGACGGAGAGACAGGGACGGCAGTCGGTTCCGCGGGTTCTGGCGCGACCGGTTCAGTGAGTTCAATGACCGGAGCGGGTTCGACGACCGGAGCGGTGGTCTCAGCCCACGTGGAGGGTGTGAGCGCGGCCAGCGAGAGCAGAGCGCTCCAGACGACCGGTCGGAACGGGAAACGTTGAAACGCGACGGCAAAGTTGACCATGTTGCTCACAGACCCATCGAGATTGGAATTGCGTGATGTCGATTGAGTGGTGACTAAACCGGCCGTTTTTCTGAAGAGGCTGGTTCCTGTCAGGCCGTGCGAGGCGTACCACGCCTCCTGTGCGAATAACATGCTGACCCGGACGAGTCAAGCTGAAAGGCCTTCGGAGCGTCGAACCGGCTCTCGCAAGGAAATGGAGCGGTGAGGATTACAGCGGCGAGGGGCCCGACCGGTGATGGAGCGTGAGGACCACGCGTGACTGCTGGCGTCGAGCCTGGTCGGGAATCCCGAATCCTCGGAGGAGCACGATGCCGTCCACCGAATGGGCGAGGTGGGTGATCTCGAACTGGCTCCAATCTTCGGCAGCGATGTGTTTCTCCAGATTGGCCAAGACCTCGTGAAACAAATCCATGAGCGGATGGGACAGGGGCGCCGTTGTGGCGTGGTCCGGTAGTCGGCGAGGTTCTTTGTTGAAGAGGCGTGCAAAGTCCCCTGCCCTGTCGTTGATGTGCAGAATGCGGCAATCCATCGAGAGGACGATGACGCCGGTCTTGGATGAGGGGACGGGCGTCGTGTGGACGGCAAGCTGTGTGTGGCTGCTGTACATGAGACCTTCTTTCCCCCGCGAGGCGTCGGTACGGATGACCGCTATCGTTCTGAACCAAGCTCGATAGCTCGAACGGCCGACACCATGGGACAAAAGCAAGAGGTGAGCCACAGTGCGGAGCTGGGCTGGAGAAGGAATTCTAGGAGCCTGTCCGACATTGCGGTTCGTGACGAGGCGAAGGAGATGCGGCCAAGTGCGAGGCCGCAGG
>JACQHN010000057.1 GCA_016199015.1 Nitrospira defluvii | reverse complement strand
CTCGACATGCGCCGCCGTGCGAGTCGGTAACCACCCCTTCATCCGTTGCATCACTTCGATTCGCCGCCCTAAGTGAGGCGACCACTGCATCAAGAAGGGGGTCACCACCATCGTCAAGACCGAGGTCGCCAAGAATAAATTGTACAGGTCCCCGGTGAACAACCCCGCGTCTTGTCCCTGTTGCGCCAGGATAAAACTGAATTCACCCACCTGCGCCAACGCCATTCCGACTAAGACCGCCGACCTCGGCGGAGCCCCCGCCGCGATCATTGCTCCGGTCCCGGCCACCAGCTTTCCGACAATCACCGCCAGCAGCAGCCCTAGAACAATGAAGGGATGCTCCAACACCACCCGCAGGTCCATCAAAACCCCGATCGAGACAAAAAACAGGCTATTGAAACTGTCGCGGAACGGCAGCACCTCCGCCAGCGCCTGGTGGCTGTATTCAGATTCAGAAATAACCAAACCGGCGATAAATGCACCCAGGGCGAGCGAGAGTCCGCCCAGCGAGGTCAGCCAGGCAATACCGAGGCAGAGCACGATGATCGACAGTAGAAAGAGCTCTCGGCTTCGGCTGCGTACGATATGGCGCAGAAGTCGCGGCACGAGATACCAGGCCGCCGCGACGATCAACCCGACGACGATCGCCGCCTTGATCAAGGTCATCAGCACCATCCCCATCGCACTCCCGCTCGGAGTGCCCAAGATCGGCGTGACCAGCATCATCGGCACGACTGCGAGGTCCTGGAAAATCAGAATCGCGACGGTGGCGCGACCGTGAAACGAATCACTCTCGCCCTGTTCGGAAAGCGCTTTCAGGACGATGGCCGTGCTGCTTAATGAGAGGAGAAAACCCCAGAAAATCCCCTGTTGATACGAGAGGCCCACGGCCAGAGCCCCGAGCGACGCCAGGACAAGGACGCCCCCGGTTTGAACCGGCGCAGCAACCATGAGAATGCGGCGGGCAGCCGCAAAGTGCGCGGAGGAAAATTCCATCCCGATCGTGAAGAGCAGCAGCACGATCCCGATCTCAGCCAGGACCTGCACCTGAGACACATCCGGAATCAGGTGGAGCCCATGCGGGCCGATCAGGGCGCCCGCCACGAGAAAACCGGCGATCGACGGCAAGCGAAACTGGTGAAAGACGAAGACCACAGCAGTGGACACTGCATAGATCACCAACAGATCGCCAAGAACTGCGTAGTCACTCATCGTGTGAGGGGGTCCGAATTGTGGTCTGGATCGAGTACTGGTGCGTGAATGTCACGCAGCATACCGTAGGGCTCTCAGCCGAACAAGCAGTTCCGCTTGTTCGAAGCGTCGAGCTCGGCTACAGTGGCGCCTACGTCCCGAATAGAGGGCTCAGAGGAGGCCCCGCTGCGCCATCATTTTTGATTTCAACGGCGTCGTCGCCGACGATGAAACGCCGCATCTGCATTGCTTTCAGCAGGCATTGGCAGAACAGGGATTCCTGTTGAGCCGGGAGGACTATTACGGAACCTATCTCGGCATGGACGAACGGACCTGCACCGCCGCGCTGCTACTGAAGCGAAACGGAGCCTGTGATCCCATGCTCCACGCGAGGATCATCGAACGAAAAGCGACGCTGTTTCGTGACTATACCGCCTTGCACAGACCGGCACTCTTCCCGTGGGTGCTCGAGTTCATTCAGCGCACGGCAGGACTCTATCGGCTGGCGATCGCGTCCGGCGGCAGGCGAGAACACATTCTCTCCGCACTGGAAGCCAGCGCGACCGAGAAGGCCTTCGAATTGATTGTCTCCGCAGACGAATGTCCCGTCGGGAAACCAGATCCGGCAATCTACGAGTTCACGCTCAGACAATTGAATGCGCGTCTCCCTAGACCGCCGCTCCTCAGAGCCGACGAGTGTCTGGTGATCGAAGATTCTCGGGCCGGGGTTCTGGCAGGACTGACGGCGGGCATGCGCGTCTTGGCTGTCGCCACGACCTATCCGGCATCCCAGCTGAGCAATGCACACCTCGTTCTCCCAAATCTGGAAAGGATCACGCCGGCTGAGCTGGCATGTCGATTATCCTGGCTCCCCTCACACGCACCTCAGCGAGAGGAGACTACTAACCCCGCATGATCACGACGATTCGTAGCGAAAACGCGCAGTCGATGGGCGCAATGGGCACGTGGAGCTGCGAAGGGGGGAGACCTGCTCTCAGTAGTACGTTGACCGACTGAGCGGCGAGCCCGCGAATCCGCGATTGCAGCAGAATCGCTCGTGGTCATGCGGGTTAGAAGGGGATGCGAATGCCCATCTGAAACTCGTTCGGCATCATGCCCTTGCCCAACGACTCGCCCAAGATGTTTTGCTGCGGAAACACCGACGAAGGTCCCAGCGCCCGGTCACGCTCCGTCACAAACCCTCCGCCGAACCCCGCGCCGACATACGGAATCAATGTCTGCTCGCTGAGCTGTAACCGCCCGCTCAACGTGGGCGTCTGTCGAATAATATCCTGCCCGCGATCGTTGACCGTAGGAGGCTGAGGCAAGGCGCTCGGTGACTGGATGCGACTCGCGCTCCATGCCGGCAGTTCGTTCAGCGGATTTTCAGCAAACGCCACCCCGGCCCAAATCACGACAAGCAATCCCGTTCCAAGCAGTGACCGGCTGACCACAAGTCTTTTCATCCTGATGTCTTACCTTGATAACACATGCGGGCCGTTTTTTTACCTTACTCCAAACTCCCAACACGCAACAAGTAGGCAACCCGCATGGTCTGGAGAACTGGGCTGCTACGCAGAGGAGATGACGTACCATGCCTCACGACCAGAGCATCAAGATGTCCCCCATTCTCCGCATCTGTGTCGGATTCGCCTCGCGTGAGGCTTTCACCTATTGATGCAGCGATACGAGCCACACACCCGAAGAGTCACTGACCTTCTCAGCCTACAACTAATCTTGATTTTACTGCAGCGCCCCATTACTCTCGCCTTACGACACTGGGCATGTGGCGAACCCCTTCGAGGGCACAGAATCATCTCTCGGTGAATTTTATGATCTGTCTGACCGGCAACGTCCATCATCGGTCATATCATGACGTTGACACACGCCATGCGCAGCAGACCGAAGCGCAACTGGCCCTGCGCTACTGTGACATTGCCGCCCGACACCAGGTAAAATTGACGCTCTTCGTCACCGGGAAGGCCTGCCTGGAAGAACCGGACACCGTAGCGGCCTTGGGCCGGTATGCTCATTGCGAGATCGGCGGACACACCCTCTGCGCCTTTCGCTCGATCCGGCACTGGCTTTCAAGATGTCTGGGGGGGTCCGTGCTCGGCTCCGCCTCGTTGCAACGGAGCGATATCGAGAACACCATCACCGCCATCGGTGACGTCACGGGAAAACGGATCGCGGTCTGGCGGAACCACGGCTATCAACACGACGCCAACACCTATTCGCTTCTCGGCGAACTAGGCATTCACATCGTCTCGGATCGTGTCGCCACAAACACCACGGCGGTCGAGCGTGTGAGCCAGGACCTCCTCTCTCTGCCGATCAATACGCTGCCGGACCATGAGCATGTGCTGCATGGCAAGTATATGGCAGGCCGTACTCATTTCGCACGACTGGAGGGAAGAAGGACGATCCAGGAATGGCGGGAAGCCGTCGAGCACCAGGTGGAGACGATCGAGCAGCTCGGCGGGATTGCGACGATCCTCGCCCGCCCCCTCTGCATGGACGTCGCGGACGGCATGCAGTCGTTCGACCATCTCTGCCGGTTTCTGTCACGATACGAAACCCGATGGGTTTCGGAGATGATTCACGCGAGGGGCTAGACTTCACAAGCGTTACACATTCTCTACCTGAGCCACACATCGAAATCCGATCGTCGCGCATCGATCCAGACCCGGCCACATGAGCAGAAACTTCGCGGCGAAATCGGTCGGCTGAGGCCCCCCATCCATATACCAGTGAGAGTCCTGCGCACTGTAGTAGGAACCTCCGCGAATCATGCAGAACCGCGTACGCCCATCCGTGCGTTCGCTCTCGGTCCACTCCCAAGTGTTTCCGCACAGGTCATAACATCCGAACGGTGATCGCCCATCAGGGAACGCTGTGACGCTCGTTGTTGTGCCGGTTTCCCCGCCATTGCATCGCCCGGGTTCCATCGCACCCCCCCAGGGATACGTCAACGCCGACGGTCCCTGCGCGGCATATTGCCATTGCTCCTCGGTCGGGAGCAGCTTGCCGGCCCAGGCTGCGTAGGCTCGCGCATCTTCCAGGCCGACATACACCACCGGGTGATCCTCCTTTCCAATGGGAGGGTTTCGGTCGGTCCAATGCTTCAAGAAATTCTCGGGATGTCGTGGCTGGTAACGCGAGAGGCGAAGGAACTCGGCATACTGCGCGTTGGTCACCGGCGTCAGATCGATGGCATACCCGGCTAAGGCGACCGAACGTTCGAATACCTGTGGCTTGTGAAAATTGGCATAGAGCTCATCGCGGTTCATTTCATTCCCGTAGAATCCACATTCGCGGGTTCTCAACTGCACGCGAATCCTGATGGTCGCTGCCGGAATCACCACCATTCCAGCGGGAAGCCTATGCATCCGGTAGACAGGACTCTGTCCCGGATCCCGCAACATGACCGGACGCTGAGGCACGTCTATTGCTTCCTCCGCACCTGCGTGTATGGCCCGTTGCGCATCGAGAAAACTGGAAAAATTTGCACCCAAAGAAGCGTGATTGCCTGCCACAAAACCGGCGATTCCTCGGCGGGCAATTGCCCCCTCCAGGGTCACCATGTCTCCATCGACTCGCGGGAATATTTCCCGCCCTGCAACCACATCAACATACTGCATCCCCTCTGCAGCAGGAACCTTGAGGATCGCCCCCGACATCGGTCGATCTGCCCGATTCACGAGAGTCCAGAGTCTGACACCAGACGCTTCCCAGAGTGTGGCATACACATCAGGAGCTTCCGTGTGAACAAGCGGGGTCCAGCCTTCTCCCGAGAAGAGTGACGCGAAGCGGCGCTGGATGGAGACCATCGCACGGAGCACCGCGCGGTCCCTCGCCGACCATCCTACCCACGAACCAAACACGTTTTCCCAGACGACCATTCCACTCCCGTTCATCCATGCGGTATGAAGCTGAGGTAGATGGTCGCGATTCCATCGAGCCGTTTGATGCATCATATGGCGGCGCTCATACCACTTGTTTCTCAGTACGCCGGGAACGCGACTGTCCTCGAAATGTTGCGCCCAAGACATGTGGTGATCGTGAATGTATGCGAGAGGCAGGTCACCTTCCCCCTCAAGCACGAGTCCGGGACGTACACGATCCAAGGCCAGGCGCAGCCCGTCAGGTGCCAGCGGCATCGTGTCGAGATAGACGCCGTCGGCTTCAGTGGCGTGGACGATATCGGCCAGCGCGTCAACATCGGACACCGTCTCGCGGCGAGTGCCGACATCCCACGGTTTGTACACAATCAAGGCGCGTACGCCTCGCTGATGACACTGTCGCACGACCTCCCGCAAACCATCCAAACTTCCAGGCATGTCACGATAGAAATCGAATTGATTTCGATCATCGGCTCCGAGCCGCGGGTAGGCGTGCCACAAGATCACATTGTCAAAACCGCCAAAATCGCATTGGGCCTGCTTCAGGAATTCTTCCACCCTATATTGCCCTGTCTCATGATCGAACAATGCGGCGTCATACAACATGACGAAACAACTGGAGAAACTCGACCGCGCCCACGCCACTGCCTCGTCGCGATACCGCACGTCACAATAGTGTGAAGACTGGCGGGCTTGGTCTCGCCAGTCAGCCAATTGTTGCCGAAAGAGAGGCCATCGTTGAGGCGAATCGGGTGCCTGGATCAACGGCTTGCTGAAATCAAACGGCTCTTCGGTCGGCGCTTGGGCGGCCGCCCTACGGGGAACACCGGCATAGAGCCATGCCCCGATTCCGAGCAAGGATCTTAGGAGTTGGCGACGGGAAAGCGGAAGCTGAACGTGCATGGGGTTCACCATTTCACAGTCGCGGACGTATAGGGTGGTTCTACTCGTGAAGTCAGGCTGTTTTCAAGGAAGGGAATGTGCTCGGACGAGAACGACCGGATATCACACAATAGAGCCCGGTGAGGCAAGTTTGGGGAGAACGACCGAAGGGGAATGTGGGTGGTTACACCTTGTAATATTCCCGATACCACTCGACGAAGCGCGCGATGCCGGTCTCGATCGAGGTAGCGGGTTTGAAGCCCGTGTCGCGCATCAGGTCCGCCACATCAGCATAGGTCGCCGGCACGTCACCGGCTTGAAGAGGCAGAAAGTTTTTTTCGGCCTTCTTGCCAAGCGTCTGCTCAAGCACGTCGATGAAGCGCAGCAGCTCGACCGGCTGGTGATTGCCGATGTTGTAGAGCCGGTAGGGCGCGGAACTACTGCCGGGATCGGGCTTGTCACTGGACCAACTCGGATCGGGCTGCGCCGGACGATCGAGCGTACGCAGGACTCCTTCGACAATATCGTCGACGTAGGTAAAGTCGCGCTGCATCTTCCCGTGGTTGAACACGTCGATCGGCTTCCCTTCCAAAATCGCCTTCGTAAAGAGAAACAGCGCCATGTCCGGACGGCCCCAGGGACCGTACACGGTAAAGAAGCGCAGCCCCGTAATCGGAAATCGGTAGAGGTGGGCATAACAATGCGCCATCAGCTCATTGGCCTTCTTCGTGGCGGCGTAGAGGGAAACTGGGTGATCGACATTGTCATGCACCGAGAACGGCATGTGCGTGTGTCCACCGTACACCGAGCTGGTGGAGGCATAGACGAGGTGCTCGGCTTGATGGTGCCGACAGCCTTCGAGGATGTTCAGAAACCCATCGATATTGCTTGCGGTATAGGCGTGGGGATTGACCAATGAATACCGGACGCCGGCCTGCGCCGCCAGGTGGACCACTCGTCTGATGGGCTGTTGCTCGAAGAGAGCGGCGATTCCGGCACGATCCGACAGATCCAGCTTGGTGAATTGAAATTGCGGGTGTGGCAGGAGTTTCGCCAAACGCGCTTCCTTGAGCCGGACATCGTAGTAGTCGTTGAGATTGTCCAGGCCGATCACGGAATCGCCGCGATCGAGCAGCCGCTTGGCCACATGAGACCCGATGAACCCGGCCGCGCCGGTAACGAGCACTAACCCCTTCGCAGATCCCATATCGCCTCTCTTCCCTTTCCTGGCCGATTATCTATGCGACGAACTTTAGGCGCGCCCACCCTGTTTCATAAACGGCGGATCTCCGTGATCAAGCCGGTAGAGCGACAACGGAGCCAGGGCTTCGGCAACGGATGAGACCTGCATGGGCCCATCGCCCGCACGTCGAAAGATATCCAGCGCCCGAGCGCGATGATACCGACAATCATGCTGGGTCAGAAGATCGTTCAACTTTTCCGGCGGTTCCCAATTGGCGGTGAGCAGGGCCGTGCGTGCCGGATTGCGCTGGCTGAACATAAACGACAGATGATCGGGATACCAATCGGCCCCGCCGGTGGCATAGGACACAAAAAGGCGCGCCTGGGCGGCGGTACAGAGTTCGTCCAGATAGCTATTGGTGAGGTACCCGTTCTCGCCCACATCCAGCCAGAGTCCCGGATGGGACAGGGGCGCATGGGCGGCATAACTGCGGATTTCCTGCAGTTGTTGCTGTGAGGCCAAGAGCAACGCGATGGGCCCATACTTGTGAACCAACTGCTGAATTACGCCCTCTTTGATCGCCGACCGTCCGCTGTTGGTCGGCCCGCTGTCGGCATGGACCAACAGGTTCTGCCCGCGATCGGTTACCAGATAACAGTTTCTGGGCATCTCCAGATCACAGGGATCTTCACCGAAAAACGGAACCGATACCACGGCGCCACCATCGAACGTCCAGGTCTCGCCGTGCGCCAGTTCGATGATGTGGGTACACCCCAATTCCCTGAGCAGCGGAATGTAATCGTAGAAGTACTTCTTTCGGTTCCGCCGGCTGGGAATGACGATCGGCACGTCCTTCGGTACATGCAACAGCGTCCGTGGATCCACGTGGTCATCGTGGTCGTGCGTCAGAAAAATCGCTGCCGGCTTCGGCAGCGATGACACCCAGAGGCTCGGCACATTCGACTCCGCAAACCAAGGCAACAGCCAGGGGTCAAACAGCAAAAAGGTATCGCGCTGTCGATACATCAACGCGGCATGGCCGAGATGAATCATGTCTCGATCTCTCGTATTCAACAGCCACTGCTCTCGAATCGACGTCTGCCGCGTGGGAGCCAGACATTCGTACTGCAGGAAGAGTTCCATCAGCTTCGTCAGCAGACGCTCCCCATCCCGGCCGGCCGTTGCCACGATGGTCTGAATGGCCCCGGCTTGCTGCGTGCCGTCCAACATGCCGAGCAATTTCCCCACGATCGGTCCCATCGGCCGGTCGAAGGGCACTGGAATCGCCTGGCGCTTCACGGCATTAAAAATACGGAGCCCGCTGTTGACCACGGTCGCCGATTTGGTCGCATCGAACGGATGCGACCACTCGAACTGCCCGTCCGGTTGACGCCGGGCCGTAATGTGTTGGCTCAACTGCGGGCGAGACTGGACCAACTCGGCATAGGCATCTTCCAACCGCATCCTGATGTGCGGATCGCCGAGCGTCGCGCGGCGGGAAAACACATCGCTGATAGCCGTCTCCACACAGGCGAGAAACAAACTATGGGCTTCGTGCAGGCTCGCCACCACCTCAGGGGCCACCCCGCCGATAAACGGGAACGGTCCCGGTGGCTGATTGCTTTCGAGCTGCACCCATACCCAAGGGGCCAAGCCTACATACTGATCACGCGGCAGTGTGTCCCAAATTCCCATGATCGTCAGGCGTGAGGCGTGAGGCGTGAATAGATGTCGGTGAGCACACTTGCGCATTGTTTCTGCATGATCACCTTACGCCTTACCCTTCACGCGTGAATGCGAGTGTACTAATCGTGGGTTCATACAACGCCTGGATCACATTGCCGTCCGGGTCGGTAAAATAGAACGAGTAACTGCCGTCGCGATGTTGCTTGGGTGGCTTGGCAATGGTGGCTCCATACTGAGCCGCATCCGTTTGCACATCGAGAAACAGTTCGTCCACATGCGCCGGACTCCGGAGAATGATGCCGAAGTGATCGAGCAACTGCCCGCGTGGCGGCTGGTACTGAGCGAGTTCGTTGCGGGCGATCTGGTGCAAGGCCAGATTGTCGCTTCCTGAACTGAAGTAGACATTCTCCGGATCCGGCTCCCAGACCACCTTCATGGCCAGAAACCGTTCGTAGAAAGCTCGCGACCGTGCAAGATCCGTCACGCGAAGGGCCAGATGTCGTAAGCCAAGATGCATGGGCAGACCAAGTTCTCCTTCGCGTATAGTAGGTGGAGGCCTATCACCTCGTCAATCCTCATTCCGGCTTCACTTGATCAACCAACCTGCGGCATGACCCGCAACTAGCCCGCATGATTCATGACGGTTCGTCGCGAAATGGCGGAGTCGCGACGCGAGACGGGCGCGCGGAGCCGTGAGGAAGGG
>JACQHN010000593.1 GCA_016199015.1 Nitrospira defluvii | reverse complement strand
GGCCCGGGCCTATGCGCGAGCGGATTTTGCTGAAGAGAACCAGGGCTTCGTCGATCGGTTTCGTGAATATTTTCCCGATTGGACCGGCGGGCATGTGCTTGATCTGGGGTGTGGTCCAGGGGATATTCCAATTCGTTTTCTTCGTGCATTCCCCGATGCGCGAGTGACCGCCGTGGATGCCAGCCGTCCCATGCTGGACCTGGCGGCGGAGGCCGTTGCCGAAGCGGGCTTGGCGGCCAATATCACGCTGTGCTGCGAGCGGTTTCAAACGCTGACCTTGCCGGAGCAGGCCGATGCCCTGTTGTCCAACAGCCTGCTGCATCATGTGCCGAATCCTCTGCAGCTTTGGTTTCACATAAAGCAATGGGCGAAGCCGGGAGCCTGCATCCTGGTGATGGATTTGCTGCGACCGGAATCTCCCGAAGCGGCACAGGCACTGGTGGATCACTATGCGTCCGACGAAGATCCGATCCTGAAGCGGGATTTCTATAACTCATTGTTGGCGGCGTTTACCGAAGATGAAGTCGCGGCGCAGTTGGCCGAACTGAATCTTTCCCGGCTTCGCATCGACGTCCCGGACGACCGGCATTGGGTCGTCGGTGGCGTGATTCCCTAATCGACATCGATCATGCGCGCAGGTCTCCCTGTCCTCTTCATCTGTCTGCTGATTACCGTTCTGCCTCAGTCGCTCGGGACAGCGTGGGGACAGCTCGAACAGTTGCGTCAGCCGCGATCTCTGCCCAAAGCACAGACCCTCCACGACATTCCGATGGCCGTCATTCCTGAAGGGTTCTTTGCCATGGGGGCCAATGGAACGGATGCGCTGGAGGACGAACGGCCGCAGCATCAGGTGTGGCTGGATCGCTTCGAGATGGATCGGTACGAGGTGACGACCGGACAGTACGCCGAATTTGTGGCCCTTATGAAACAGCCTGCGCCCTGGCAGTGGGAGGCCGTGGATCTGGCACAACATCACGACCGTCCAGTGATCGGGGTTAATTGGTTCGATGCGGATGCCTATTGTCGCTGGCGTGGCAAGCGTCTTCCGACGGAAGCCGAGTGGGAAAAGGCTGCACGGGGGATCGATGGGCGACTGTTCCCCTGGGGGAACCAAGAACCCACTGATCGGTTGGCGAATTTTGCGCTTGGCGCCAGGTTCAACTACAGCCAGGTGCTGATGCCGGTCCAGGGCTATGCGCCCGGCATCAGCCCTTATGGGCTGTATCAAATGGCGGGAAATGTCGGGGAATGGGTGGCCGACTGGTACGGAGCGAACTACTACGAAACCAGCCTACCCAGAAATCCTGCCGGACCTGATGCGGGATCATTTCGAGTCTTGCGTGGCGGGTCTTGGTCGGATTTACCGAAGTACCTTCTGACCTACGGCCGGTTCAAACTGTCTCCGGAGACTCGGAACAGCTACACGGGATTCCGATGTGCCAGGACGGCCGGTCCAGGCACTTTACCGTGAGCTGGGCGCCTACTGCGCACCAGCTCACGGCCTCTCGCTCGTGCCATTTCAACCGTCGATCCTAAAACAGGCTCTTGCTGACCTCGGCTGACTTCGAGCTTTCGTTGCCCGCAGTGTCGAAGGCCGACACCGCAAAGTAGTAAGTAGCCCCGGAGGGGAGATTCGTTACGGTGTAACTGGTGCCGCTGCTGACCTCAAACGGGCCTGCGAATGTGTAGTACCCCGACGTCGCTCCGACGTAGACGCGATACCCCGCCAGACCCGGCTCGTTATTGGGGTTCCAGCTGACCGTGGCGCTGGTCGTGGCCGATGTTGCCGGAGCGTGGGCCACTCTGTCCGGCAGCGGAGTGACGGCGGACGCTGGCGGGTAGGTTGCGGCCTGGAACGGAGGCGCGAACACCGCCGTTTGACCGGGCATAGCTGGTGCGGTCATCGCGGCAGCGAACTCTTGTCGGGAGACAAGACTTCGAGCCGATTGAGGATGAGGTTCGGATTCTGGCTGCGAGACAGAGTGCCTATCGGTGACAGTCGCACCGATGGGAGCCGTGACGGCGGCCGGAGAAACAGCCGGGGCAGAGGGAATCGCTCTGAGCGAATGGGCCGACCGTGGGCTGGTAGCAGCGAGTGATTGCGGAGAGCTGGGGCCGACCGGGATTCGGCCCATGGCGGGAGCCAGATCATCCGTCACGGTGGTCCCAGGAGCTATCGATGCCTGAATCGAAGGTTGCCCAGCCGTTCATGGTCGGCCTGAGCCGCGGTCTCTATCGATTTTTCCGACCGCGCCAGGAGAGACCGCCGTTTGGTTTAGCCTTTTCGGCATTTCGGGATGACTCACTTTTCCCCTGGCCCTGGCGATGGCTGCGGCAACGGCAGGCTGTTGCAGCAGGCTAAGAGTGGTTGAGCTGTCTGCTGCCGCAGCGGTTGGGACCAAGGCTGCCTGGAGCAGCGCGGAAGAGAACCAACCGGCAACACCCATCACGAACACACTCATTGGCGTCTTCATCGTATTACCTCCGGGGAAAAATGCAAGACGCTGGACGAGCAACCGGCATGCCACATCGTGAAATGCCGGTTGCTCCAGAAAGCCGCGTCACGCGTCGTTTTGCGGGCGTTCTGAGGCTGAACTTTCGATCGTCGAATGATGGTGTGCAAGATGGAGCAGCGGTTGAAGGGGAAAGCCTTCGTCGCCGATGCGTGTGTGCGTCGGATGGGGCAGGTAATGCTCGCTGTCGTCTTATCGTCGAGGGTGTTCGGTCAAGTCGAGATTGGAATGAACTCTGCTATGCGGTGGGATGTCGAGAAATCCAATCAGTGAGGGATGCCAGCATCTGTTGAAAATCAGCGGCATTGGTAAATCGGTGGTCGGCGCCCGGAAGAATTTTCAAGCGTTTGGGACCTGGTAAGGCGTCAAAGAGTCGCTGGCTTTGGTGGCGGGGCACAAATTCATCGTGATCGCCCTGGACAATCAAGGTTGGAACGGTGAGGCTTCGAGCCGGTTCATAGGCGATCCGGGTAAGGCAGTCTTGGTAGAAGGTATAGTCGAGCGGAAGGCGCGCTGTCCCTCCATGAAGATCTGGGATCGTGTCGGTTCGTTTCCATTGCTGCAGTCCTTCTTCTCCAAGCTCCAGGCGAAGCTCCTCTCCGAAGTCGACCACGGGACACTTGAGCGCCAGACAGGCGAGTGGTGGGATGGAAGCCGGATTTGAGCTGTGCGTGGTTGTCCAGTCGGAGGCGGCGAGGAGCGAGACGAGACCGCCGAAGCTGGAACCGACGAGGGCCAGCCGGCGATACCCGCGATCGAACACGTAGTGCAAGGCCGCCAGCACTTGGCCAACTGCGAGGGTGGTCGTCAATTTGGCGAAGGGCCCGTCGCTGTCGCCATGGCCGAAACAATCGAACCGAAACGTGGCGATGCCTCGCCCAACCAAGAGGGTAGTCAGCGCCTGATTGCTCGTGCTGTTCTTGTGAGACAAAAAGCCGTGACAGAGCACCGCGACGTGATCGGTCGGGTGGTCCGGTTTGGCCAGCACAGCCGCGATGCGATGGCCGGAGGCGTCGTGAAAAAATACTGTTTCTTCCATAAGCAGATGGTTCCATCGGGCGCGAGGCTGCGAAATCAGTTTGTGGCGGCGCGCTCGTCGGTCGGGTCCGTTCCCACAACCTGCGTGAGTTTCATCGTAAACAATGTGAGGCTGCTCAGGAGCAAGCCCAAACTCACCCAGGCGCCCGTATGGACCCAGGGCGAGGAGAGCGGGAGGTTCCACGTCATCGACGCGACGAGGACCAGCCCTAAGGTTCCAAAGCTGAGGGTGGACACCTGCAGCGCCCGCCAGCGATTCATGATTCGCTCGAGACCTTCCCGGTAGGCGGTCCGCTTCTTCTGACTCGTGACGCGTTGTGCGGCCAGCAGCGCGGGTAAGGCGTAGGATAACCCGCCGACGATCGCTTGCAGCAGAAACCCTAGGAACGCCGTATGGGTGTAGGCGACCAGGTGAAGGGTGCCGTAGGGCATCGCCGGGGGTGTCCACAACACATTGATGCCGACCGCCATGCCGATGAGCGTCATGATGAAAAGGAGGAACAAGGCCGTCATGAGGTGATCGGTGGCAGACGAACCGGGCTGGCCGGCGTGGCTCCAGGTACGGAAAAGATTCCAGCCACAGAGCGCCAATGTGACGAGCAGACAGCTTCCCGCGGCCAGTTGGATGTGGATTGAGGAGAGAATGAATCCAGTCAGCAGCCCGGCGGCGCCAGCCGGCAGCAGGAGCAAGACCATCTGTCCCAAGCCTGCACTTCTGAGCGTGCGGTTCAATAATGGCGGCAGCGCGAGCTGAATCGTTCCGACCGTCGCCATGGTGAGGAACAACAACAGGCCTGCGTGCAGATGCCCCAGCCGGAGCATGCCGTGCCATGTGGGGAACCAGGCTCCGGCGAGGAATTCTCCGAGGACGACACTGCCGAACAGGCCCGTCAAAGTGATCCCGAAGAACAGAGCGGACAGCGGGGTCCATCCTGGGCAGGTTCGAAGGGCTTTCACCATATCGCGCGCCATGGGGATGAAGATCGCTGCCAGGAACAGCCCGCCGGCGATGATCAGGTTGGAATCGCGTAACCACGAGCCGACAGCCAAGCCCAGGGCCGCGAGATTCAGGCCGATGAACAGCCCCCGGTGTTTCGGCCGTTTCGTCTCGTGGCCGGCGAGTTCAATAGCCGCCAGGGCCAAGCCGATC
>JACQHN010000596.1 GCA_016199015.1 Nitrospira defluvii | reverse complement strand
GGTGACGGTGCCGGCCGGCACGTCGGCGGCGGACGCGGCCAGAGTGATGAACGAGCGCCATGTGGGAAGCGTGTTTATCGAGCAGAATGACCGTGTGATCGGCATCGTGACGGAGTCCGACATCGTTCGAAAAGTCGTGGGAGAAAACAGGCCGGTGCATTTTGTTCCCGTGGAATCCATCATGAGCAGCCCCGTCATCAGCTTGGATGAGCGGCGTTCGATCACGGAAGCGGCCGATCTCATGCAACATCACCACACGCGCCATCTGGGTGTCTTGAAGAGCGGCGCAATCGTCGGAGTGCTGTCCGTTCGTGATCTGTTGCAACCGGTGTCGGTGGACGAGTTCTGATTAGTTTGTTCGGTCCTTGCGGTCCCTTCGCTCTTCGTCACTCCGACCCCGCTGTGACTTCAGTATTGTCACAGACAGGGCGTCAGAATCGGTTGTCTCTTCCACACGCGACCTTCTGTTTTAGTTTGACGTCCTCCAGCCACGCTGCACGAACCTCCTCGCAGGGCAAAAGCGAATATGAAGTTCTGGCACTCCACCGTTACTCCTGCGAGCCCTCTGTTGCCGGGCACTCACCGAAAGAGTAACCCCTCGCATCAGCCTCAGATGCTTCGACGTCGATGTTCTTCTCGAGAGAGACTCAGCATTGACCAGGCTAATGATGAATAGAGAAAAGTGGCTCTCCGCAGAGTGGAGTGGGTCAATGAGAGAGCGTGAAGCCCCCCAACTCCGCAGCCAGTCAGTGTGTGGTCCAGGGCGGCGAGACCTCGAATCTTGTTCGAGATCTGTGGCAGACTCCTGGCGGCATTGGTCCGAGAGGAACTATGAAACAGCCCCAGACGCTCTCCGCCTTGTTCTCCGTTCCGGGATTCCGCGCCCGCAGTCGGCTGCAAGGGATCTTTGGCGATCCCCACGCCCGGCTGGTCACCTTGGTTCGGCGAAAAAAACTGCGGTGTGCTCCGGTTGTGGGATGCGGCACCGCACCTTCTACGACCGCCAGACGCGCCGGGTGCGGGATACCGATGCGGCGGGCTGGCGCCTCTATCTGGCGTTTGAGCAACGGCGAGTGGCCTGCTCGTGCTGTCAGGGGGTGAAAGTGGAGCGGCTGGACTGGCTGGCCCAGAATCCGCGCTATACGCAGCGGTTCGCCCACCATGTCGGCACCTTGTGCCGGGACATGTCGAACAAGGCCGTCGCCCAGTTGCTGCACCTGCATGAGCACACGGTCAAGGACCTGGATCCCCAGTACCTGCGGGCGTGGCTGGCCAAGACGCCGCCGCCAGCCCCGCAGGTCATCGGCGTGGATGAACTGTCGATCAAGAAAGGCCACACGTATCGCATCGTGGCCAGCGACCTGGAACGGGGACGCCTGATCTGGGTCGGGGGGCAGGGACGGACCGAGGCTGACCTGGATCGGTTCGTTCTCGATCTGGGGCCGCAGAAGACCACCCCGCATCCGCTTGGCCGTGATGGACATGTGGAAGGCGTTCCGCAACTCGGTCCAGACCCACGCGCCGCAGGCGCAGATTCTGTTCGACACGTTCCACATCCTGCGTCATCTGGCCGACGCCATGGATCAGGTCCGCCGAGCCGAGTACAAACGCGTCGCCGCGAAGGACCGGGCCTTCATCAAGGGCCAGCGCTACACGCGGCTCTCCCATTGGGCCCATCTCACGCTGGCCGGCCGCCGCTCGCTCCAGAAGCTCCTGCGGGCCAACAAGCGACTGGCTACCGCCTCCTTGCTCACGGAAGAGTTCGGTCAACTCTGGTCGTATCGCGGGAAGGCTGGGCCCGCCAGTTCTTCACCCGCTGGCGAGAGCAGCTCAAGTGGCAACGGCTGCGACCCTTTGAGAAATTCACCACCTTGATCGAGAAGCACTGGAACGGCATCGTGGCGTACTGCGACCCCCGCAACAAGGTCAAGCTGGGGTTCGTCGAAGGTCTGACTAACAAGATCCGCATAACAAGATCCGCGTGATTCAACGGCGCGCCTATGGCTCTCGCGATGAGGAGTATCTCCGGCTCAAGATTCTGACTGCCTTCTTGCCTCGGAAATGAGCAGAATTCACCCACACGAATCTGCGTTGAGCCAGAAAAGTTAACAAGCCTGTAACCTGCTCGCTACTGCCGTGTCACGAATTCCCGGTACATGTATCTCTACCACGATCAAGATCGGCGCAACATGATCACGAAACCGGTCGGTGTTCTGGAGAACAAGACCACCATCCACAAATCAGGAGGATCAGATGAAAAACGTGTTTCGAACAGCCACAATCTTGGGCCTGGTCGGCATGATAGCGAGTACGTCACCTGCCAACGCTCAGCTTAAGCCGGTCGTCGATCCTCAAATTCAATCCTATGCGAAAGCCACCGCTGTCTCCGGAACTCTGACAGTAGCAGGATCGGAGACCATGAAGGGGCTCTCGCATCGATGGGAAAGCAAATTGAGGGAGATCTATCCTGGTTTAGCAATCAAGATTGAAGGCATCGGGTCTGAAACAGGCCCACCGGCTCTGATCGAGGGAAAGGCCCACGTCGCGGCCATGTCCCGACAGTTGACCAAAAAGGAAGTCGAAGAATTCACAAAACGGTACGGGTATGAGCCGACGGAAGTGCCTGTGGCTGCTGACGCCCTGGCGGTCTTTGTGCATCGTGACAATCCCATTTCAGGGATGACGCTGGATGAGTTGGACGCAGTGTTTTGCAAAGAGCATCGTCGAGGCCTGAATGAAGACAGAATCAGCTGGTCGCAATTTGGCCTCTCCGGGGAATGGAGCGATGCCGCGATTACGCTGCTCGGTCGGAACAAGGCATCCGGGACATCCACATTTTTTCGCGAGCACGCCTGCGGTAACGGAGATTTCAAAGACAACATGAAGACGGAGCCCGGTTCCGCTTCTGTCGTCGTCGGTGTGAAAAAAGATCGGAACGCAATTGGATTCAGCGGCATCGGATATCGTACGTCATTCGTCAGAGCCGTGCCGCTGGCAGTCGCGAAGGATAAGCCTTTCGTGGAACCTACCTTTGAGACAACCATCGATGGCAGCTACCCCTTGCGCCGCCACCTCTATCTCTACATCAACAAAGCACCGAAGGCCGCCGTGCCTCCCGCAGTGACGGAATTCGTAAAGTTTGCGGTGAGTCAGGAAGGACAACAAGCGGTGGTTCAGGAAGGGTTTTTCCCCTTGCCGACTGCTCAACTCAACAGCCTGTTTGCCGCTTGGTCTCAGCCGCTGCAGGCAGCGACTGCCGCGCATCCGACTTCTGCTCGGGATTGATTTTAAGGCACACGTGTTCCCGTTGTGCGCCGCCCGATTGGGCGGCGCGTTTTCTATTGTTCAGAATGCTGTGTTACACTCCCCCCGCTCCTAGCCCGCATTATTCATGACGGTTCGTGACGACATCGCGAAGTCGCCATGCGAGACGGGCGCGCGGAACCCGGGGACTGACACCCTTCCCCGCGTCTGCGCGTGGTGTCTGTCCCCGTCCGGACTCTGTTGACCGACTGAGCAGCGAGCCCACCCGCTTGGGCGCTGTGAAACAGGCGGCCAAGCTCGTTGCAGCGGCGAATCCGCGAGTGCAGTAGAAACGTTCATGAATAATGCGGGC
>JACQHN010000581.1 GCA_016199015.1 Nitrospira defluvii | reverse complement strand
GCCTGCACGATGAAGTTCGACACCACGCGACCATCGTTCGGCCGCATCCGCGGACCGTAGGTATTGAAAATCCTTACAATACGAGTGTCCAGCCCATGATAACGATGATAGGCCATCGTCATCGCTTCCGCGAATCGCTTGGCCTCGTCGTAGACACCACGCGCGCCAATGGGATTGACATTTCCCCAATAAGATTCCGGTTGCGGGTTCAGCAAAGGATCTCCGTACACCTCAGAAGTGCTCGCAAGCAGAAACCGGGCGCCTTTGGCCTTGGCCAACCCGAGTGCCTTGTGGGTACCAAGCGCACCCACCTTTAAGGTCGCAATCGGCATTTCGAGATAATCTTGGGGACTGGCTGGCGACGCGAAATGCATGACAGCATCCAGGTGTCCATCCACATGTAGGTAGTCGCACACATTGTATTTGACAAAACTGAAGTGGGGATTACCCATAAGGTGCGCGATATTCTCCGCCCGTCCCGTAATAAGGTTGTCGAGCGCAATCACCTGATGGCCCTGCCCGATCAGTAGATCGGACAAGTGACTTCCCAGAAACCCTGCCCCGCCTGTAATAAGGACGCGCATCGATCATGACCTCCTTGGATGGACCCTTGTGACTAATCTAGTTCGAACTCTTTTTTCCAGTCAGTATCTCCTTCAAGCGGCTGCTGCTCGGACTTGTACAACACGCAATTCTCCAATACGAGAACGTCCATTTCAGTCCGCATAAAGCATCGGTACGCATCCTCTGGTGTACACACAATCGGCTCGCCCCGGACATTGAAAGACGTATTGACCAGGACCGCATAGCCGGTTTTCTTTTCGAAAGCCTTGAGCAGCCCGTAGTATCGGGGATTGGTCTCCTGGTGTATCGTTTGAACCCGCGCGGAATAATCCAGATGTGTGACAGCCGGGATATCCGATCGAGGCACATTCAAGAGCTCGATTCCCCAGAGGCCTTTCTGGCCTTCACTGACAGGCAGTCGCCGCTTCTGTAGCACCGGAGCCACGATGAGCATGTACGGACTGTCTGAGTCGAGAGCAAAGTAATCGGAGACCCGTTCGCGAAGAACCGACGGTGCAAACGGTCTGAACGACTCACGGTGCTTAATCTTCACGTTCATCACGGACTGCATCGTCGTGTTTCGCGCGTCTCCAAGAATACTGCGACCGCCCAACGCGCGAGGTCCAAACTCCATGCGCCCTTGGAGCCACCCAACGACTTTTCCTGCGGCCAGATCGTCTGCAGCCCGGTCGAAGAGCCGATCATCCTCAAGACGGATGTACGGGGCCTGTTTGGACTTGAGAAATTGCTCGACCTCCTCATTGGTAAACGCAGGTCCGAGATACGAGCCGTTCATCTTGTCCTTGGAACCCGCAGCCGTTCGCGGTTGCTCCTCATACTGATGCCAGGTGGTCAGCGCTGCACCAAGCGCTCCGCCTGCGTCTCCTGCCGCCGGCTGGATCCACAGGCCCTTGAACGGTCCTTCCCTGAGAATACGCCCGTTGCCAACACAATTCAGCGCCACCCCTCCAGCCATACAGAGATAGTCGACGCCGGTTTCCCGCCGCAAAGTGCGGGAGAGACGCAGCATGACTTCCTCCGTGACTTCCTGAATCGATCGGGCCAAATCCATCTCTCGCTGGCCGAGTTTCGACTCCGGCTTCCGTGGAGGCCCGCCGAACACGGTGTCGAATTTGCTTCCAGTCATTGTAAGACCGGTACAATAGTTGAAGTACTCCATATTCAGACGGAACGTTCCATCCGGCTTCAGGTCGAGCAGATGCTCGTAAATCGCCTTCACATACTTCGGTTCCCCGTATGGGGCCAACCCCATCACCTTGTACTCACCCGAGTTGACCTTGAACCCCGTGTAATAGGTAAACGCGGAATACAACAACCCGAGTGAATGCGGAAAGGGGATCTCCCACAACGGGGTCAAACGATTGCCTTGTCCGAGCCATGCGGACGAGGTCGCCCATTCGCCGACGCCATCCATACACAACACCACTGCCGATTCGTAGGGTGAAGGGAAAAACGCCGATGCCGCATGGGACTCATGATGCTCCGCGAAAAGTATTTGGGGTAACTCTGCTTTTGTGGCCCCCGGGGCAAGTGCGAGAAACTCTTTCTGCAGCAAACTCTTCAGCAAGAGTTTTTCTTTGAGCCATACCGGCATGGCCGCGAGGAAGGAACGAATTCCCTGAGGCGCGAATGCCAAGTAAGTCTCGAGCAGCCGCTCAAACTTCACCAGAGGCTTGTCATAAAACACGAGATAGCGCAGGTCCCTGATTGAAATCCCGCCCTGCCGAAGACAGTAGCGAATCGCTTCGTGAGGGAACCCGGGGTCGTGCTTCTTCCGCGTAAACCGCTCTTCCTGAGCGGCGGCAACGATCTCTCCGTCGCGAATCAGCGCCGCCGCGCTATCGTGATAATAGGCGGAAATGCCAAGAATGTGCACGCCTCTGACTGTCACGCTCCGTATCTCCTCTCGTCGCGATCCTGCCTCATCCGGATCGAAAGGGCGGGTACTCCGGAATACTTCAAGGTCTCGAAGACTCTGTACCTAGCTGCTACGCTCCGTTAGGAGGCTGGCAAATCCTTTACGATAAGGAGATCCCAGCCGATCGCACATCGTCTTGGCAATCCGTCCGACAAGAGTGGCCCAATCATGAGTGCGTGCCACCTTACGTCGTGACTCCACTTGGACGGGGTGACTGCTCTCAGGTGCCAGGGCTTCCATAAGCGCGACGGACCACTCATCAGCGGTGGTCGCCAGTTTCACGACCTGTCCATAGTCTTGCAAGGAACGTATTGGGGTACCGACCGTCGGGCGTCCGGAAGCAAGATACTCATGAAGTTTAAGCGGGTAGATGAACTTGGTGTAATCATTGATCTTGTAGGGCATCATACACACATTCATGTTCTGAGCATATGCCCCCAGCACCTCTACGGGCTTGCCTCCAAGGAAGTGGACGTGACTCAGGGAAGACATGTGCGCAATGTGGGCCTCATCCTCCGTCGTCAGATGTCCGCGCGGGCCGACGAAAATAAAAGACCACTCTTCATGGCGTTTCACCAACTCATGGAGGAGCGACCAGTTGATCGTCGATTGGATGACCCCAACATAGCCCATGCGGGGACGGGAGACCGATCTGAGGTCATCGGGTTCCACCTGGGAGGTCGCAAATCGACTGTAATCGACGCCATTCGGGACCAGGAGGCTGTTAGGATTCAGATGGCTTTTCTTGTCCCAGAGGGCAGGAGAATGAATGAACACCTGTCCGGCGCGGGCAATCAAGCTAGCTTCCCGCTGATCGAGCGGCTGCTCGGTCGTCGAGAAGGAATATTCATCATCGATGTGATAGCAACTGAGATCATGCGTCACCTCATCAAGAACCGAGACAAAGTCGGGACGCCAGAGATAGAGGATGATTTTTTCACACCCTCGATTGACCAGCATCTGGCGGGCCTGGGCCAGCCGGAAGCGCTCGGTGAACCTCCCAAGCACCCGCGGTTTGAAAAACTTGGGGAGCCACTTGCCGTGTCGATACACCTGGAAGCCGGGAAGGGCTGACTCATCAATCTGTAGCACGCATTCTTTCCATTGGCCGCGAATCCACAGATTGCGCCATTCAACAGCCGGGTCAACCCACACAACGTGGAAATATTGTGCGAGCCGCGTCATGACTTGGTGGCGCGGCTGCCAAACTCCACCCCAACGATCTGGAACGAATGCCAGAACCCCGACATGCGGAAGCCAGGGCCCCTGGCGTTCGTGCGTCGAAAGGGCGCCCGACACGCAACGCTCAGAAACTGGGCCACCAGAACGATCTTCAGTACTCGCTGTTGGTGACACATCGCGCATCTCGAACCTATGCAACCGTACACCCAGTGGCGCCGTCACGCTGCAAAGCCGGACAAATTCCCTGCACCCGGAGTCGTTTGGCCGCCTCCACGAGCTCGAGTTTTTGCGATGAGACGGGCTTCATAGAAGTTCCCAATCGCATACATTAGTTTCCACTCTTCTTCAAATATTTGCCGAGCGCGGCCCCTCAACCTGGCCCACAGGACGCGGCATCCTTGCTCGGGAATCTGTCGAAACAAATACCGTGGAACCCCCCCCCAGGTGGGATGAGTAGTGGCCTGTCCCTCCGCCTCAAGGCGATATTGTCCCCGACCAAATCGTTGCGCCCGCTTCAAAATCCACTCCCGGTTGAGTTTGTCAGCCTCAACCCAATGTTCGACAACCAGATCTGAGGAGTGCCATATCCTATGGCCATTGCGATACAGCGTTTGAATCAATTGCGTTTCACTCCCCATAGCATAATTCGTCCCACATGGACCGATCTGGACGTCAAACCGACAACCAGCCTGAAATAGGTGTGCTCGAACCGCATAATTGGTCCCAAAGGTATTGGCCGGCACGCTTGGGCCATCCGTTAACGTCGGCGGAGAGAGCGTAAAGGTGGGCCCAAGCGGAACCCAATCTAATATCCAGTCTGGCGGCGGAACTTCCCACCGTGGCAGGGTCACCCCTCCGAACAGGTCGTACTCCCGATGGTCCCATGCAAGACGTTCATACTGGACAAGCCAGTCTGTTCGGGGGAAAACATCATCATCGGTGAATACGACTAAGTGTCCCTTCACATGGCACAGGCCGTGATTAAGCGCCACATTCTTGCCCGGCTGAGACTCATGGAGAGAGACGATCGGCAACTGATCTCGAAACGATTCGATCACCTGCCGGGTATGATCCTGACTGCCATTGTCTATAATGATGAGCTCCCAGCCACCCTCCGGGCGCTGAAGACCACAGTAGGCCTCAAGCGTACGAGCGAGGATACTCGCACGATTCAAGGTGGAAATCATCACCGTCAACACGGACCGACCTCATCCTCAACCATCATGTGAGTCCAGCCCTCGTGGTCCATAGAACCTTCTCGCATCAATGATGGACCTCATCGTTGCTATGAAGAAGGGCGGTGTCCTCTTCTAAACCCACCCCTCAACAGAGATCCTTCCATGAAAAGGAGGGAGGCGAGGAGAGCGCACGTTCCTGATACAGCTCGTGCCAGAGTTGATACATGAGCACAGCCCAGATCGGCCAGGCATAGTTGGCTTTGCCGGCGAGATGGGGTTCGACAAAATATGCGTAGAACTCTTTTCTGAAAATGCCCTGCTTCGCGAGACGCTCAGGAGCCAGAAGACGCTCGACCAGTGGCCGGAGTTCACGTCGGAGCCACAACTCGATCGGAAGAGAAAAGCCACGTTTGGGCGCGGTAAGGAGTTGCGGCGGAAGCAGATCCCCGATGGCTCGTCTGAATAGGTATTTTACATCTTGCGCATTGGTACGGATGGCGGGAGGGATTCTAAATACTTGCTCGACGAGTGTGTGATCAAGAAATGGCACCCTTGCCTCGATGCTGTGGGCCATCGAAAAGCTGTCGGTCATGAACAAAAACTCTTCCGCGAGTTGCGTTCGAAAATCGACAGCCGCGAGACCGTTCCTATGGTCTTTCGCGCCCACGGAGTCATAGATCGCTTGGAGGTACTCGGACGTATCACGGCAGGCTTCCCCTTTAAGCGGGACCATAAAATTGCGTTTTTGGCTGTCCGAAAGGTGCCACTGGTTCGCATAGTAATACTCCCCGAACGGACGGGCTAAGAGTTGCGAAAGCCGGGCAAACAACCGTCCCCTACCAACCCAAGGAATCTCTTCCGGTACCCACTTGGTGGGACCGGTGATCATGCTCGCCAGAACACCCATTGTCTTCGCTATGGGCGCAAAGCGCGTATGGAAACTCATCGCAGCTCTAATGATCGGATTCTCCTCATACCAGGAAAATCTGCCATAGTTACCGAAGAGTTCGTCGGCCCCCAGGCCCGTCAGGCCGACTTTGACCTCGCGAGCCATCTCCCGATAGACATACCAGGAGGGCAATCCACCTGCATATGGCTCCTCCAGATACCACACCATCGTTAGGAGATCCTTCAAGAGCTCCTCCGGCCTCAGCACGATCTCATGATGATCGGTGGACCACTTGTCCGCAACCAGTCGCGCTAGAGCACTCTCATCCCATGGCGCCTCTCCTTCTCCAGCAAAACTAACCGAGTAGGTCTTCACTCGATTAATTCCCACTTCTGAGAGCAACCCAACAAGGGCGGAGGAGTCAAGACCACCCGAAAGCGAACAGGCAAGTGGGACATCGCTTAAAGTCCAACGTTTTACTGCCGCGCGCAGCGATCCTCTAATTTGCTCTGCCCAGTCTTCAACGGATCGCTCTTCCGTTCTCGAGAAATCGAGTTCCCAATACTGCTCGAGTCGGATCTGCTTTGCCGAAAGGTCATAAATGAAACTGTGTCCTGGAGGGACGCGGAAGATTTCCGCAATGATGGACTGATCTCCTGGCACGTAGAGAAGGGTCAAGTAGTAGGAGAGACTCTGGCTACTATAGTTCCGAGACACCCATGGCAACGTAAGTAACGCCTTCGCTTCCGATGCCCAGGCGAATCGACCAATGCCCTGACAATAGTACAACGGTTTGATGCCCATACGATCCCTGGCGCCAAATAAGATGTTCTTGCGCCTGTCGTAAATGACGAAGGCGAACATCCCGTTGAGATCATGGAGCATCGCCTGCCCTTTATCAGCGTAGAGATGGATGAGAACCTCGGTATCGGAATTTCTGGTCTTGAAGGAATAGCCCTTTTGCTCCAACTTGGCTCGCAGCTCAGGAGAGTTGAAAATTTCACCATTAAAGACGATCCAGATGGTACCATCCGGATTACCCATTGGTTGGTGTCCGCCTTCCACATCCAAGATACTGAGTCGACGCATCGCCAGTGCCACAGTCCCATCGGGACTCCGGTATACACCATGATCATCCGGCCCTCGATGGGTCATGATGTTATTCATCCGGTCAATCCAGACGGGTTCGTGCTGTCCGACAATGCCCGTAATACCACACATGATCGTTCGCCCTCTACCCAGCCACCCTTACCGCTGGATCTCGGATGCGACGGCAGGTTTCGCAGAACTGTCGTCAGCTGTCGAGGACGCCCCGACAGCATGGCCTTGGACCGGGGACATCGCGGACGTCTCCGTGGACTGAACCTTTGTTGCCTCCAGAGCGGTCTGGGAGCCGTGTGCTTTCCATGACCGATAGAATCGAAAGACACCGGGCAACCACCGTTTCGCACGCGTTATAATTCTCAATTTTGAATCGTCCATCAGATCGCGTGTGAGGGCTGAGTAATACCCGGGTCGATACGGGAGGGCGAAGCCGGCCCGAACCCAACCGAAATAAGACAACTTGTCTCGATGCATGTGGCCCCACCGCTGGAGGTACCCTCCCCAACCCATGTTCACGAGTCGCGGTTTGAGCTCATGCCAGCCGGCCGGGTTTGTTGTCGCCTGTGACAGAAGCCAGGGATCGGACTCGAGAAACTCTAGGAACAGTTTGGACGCCTCAGCCAACTCGTGCATCTCCATCAATTTGCTCATGCTGGTATCGCTACGGCAGGCAAAAAATGTGCTGCGGTAGCTGAAGGCAATTGAGCGATTCAAACAGAGCTTGACGATCATGGCTGTTTCGACATGAAACCCACGGGGAAAATCGTTGTATCCACCGCAGGCCATCAGTTCCTTCGTCCGCGCGAGAAAGGACGTGTAGTTCGAGAATCCATACTCGAACAACCCTCGCACAAAGGTTTCCCCCGGCACGAGTTGTGGAACCCCGGGTACCGACTCTCCGATCGCCCGTCTCTCCCCATCGACAATCACCTGCCGCGCCATCGCCAGCGCTACGTCCGGATGCCCCTCGAGACGGGTAATCAAATCAGAAACAAAATTCGGACTAAGCCAGTCGTCATCGTCGACCATCACAAAATAGTCACCGGTCGCTTCACGGACTATCTGGTTATAGTGCTGGGTTACGTTAACCGTGACGGCATTCTGGCGGAATCGCCAGGGACGACCCCATACCTGGTCAACAATCTCGGGTACCTTCGTCCCATTCTGGCCGTTGTCGGAAACAATGAGTTCAATATGCGGATAATCCTGGGCCGCAACAGCCCGCACTCCTTGGGCCAGATAGTGCAGGCGCTTGTAGATGGGAATGCCAATCGTCACGATTGGGGACATGTAATGCCTCACATTTCGCAACTAATGGATAGTTCGCCCAACATCATGAGCCTGCACCAGAAGAGATCTTCTTCACAGGAACATAGGACAGCTCCACGCAGGGGTGCGGTTTTGTCCCTCGCACTGCCTCAAAATAACGCGTCTGGAGCGTGCTCAGCAGCGACGACTTACCGGTGAGCTGCTGCCCCTCGATCGATTCGACGAGCGTCACTTCCGCAAGCGTCCCACAGATTGCCAACTCATCGGCAATCAAGAGCTCAGTCCGGTCGATCGGGCGTTTCACAAACCTCATTCCCATGGAGAGTGCCAATGCCTCGACGATATCAAGCGTAATGCTCTCCAGGGCACCCTCCGTCGCCGGAGGCGTGTAGACGACTCCTTCTCGCACCATGAGGATGCAGGCCCCTGTGGTTTCGGCAACTCTTCCCCACTGATTCATCAGCACCATTTCCTGACAGCATCGGTCACGACCTTCCATTCTCGCCAGGCGGGCGACTTGGTAGTTCGTCCCGGTCTTTATTCGGCTCGGGAGGGCAAGGTCGCCGCTGCGCTGCCATGTGCTCACGCCAAGATTAATGGGAGACGGGATTGCCTTCTCTTGATGAAACGCCGTAACTACGAGGTCGGCCACGTTTCCTTCGCCCCAGTGCCCTTCGATCGCAAACAAGGTCGTCCTCGCCCACATGTCACGCTCCGACTCGACGAGTGCCGCGATCAGCTCATCAACGGCATGTTTATATTGCTCGTACATCTGATCCCACGGCAGACGGAGCAGACGAGCCGACCGCTGGAGCCGGTCATAGTGACGCTTGAGCATGACAATTCCAAACCGGCCGTCCGGCTGCCAGTACCCCTTCACCCCCTCGAAGACGTTAAGGCTCCGCATGACGGCTTCGCATCCGATATGCAATACCGCCTCATCCCACGGTCGAAGCTTTCCACCCATAAACGCGAACTTTGGTTTTTGCAGTTTCGCCACGTGCTCCTCCCCGCTATCTCGTGTCGTTCAATTCGCATAACAATCCGCAATCCGATAACACACGCGCTGCGCGCTGAATGCGCTCAAACGGCGTATTGGCACGCTCCGCAATGTCCAGCAAAGAGTGCTGCCCATCGGAGAGATTCAAAACCCAGAGAAGCGCCATCTCATTGAGCGCTCCTTCCTTTTGCCCCCCAACGTTTTTGTAGAGACCGCGCTTGCCAAGCCGGGGCTCGCAAAATTGGTTCTGGCTGACGTAGGTCCGATTGTGCTCCAAAACGCCAATGGCCATCAGACAAGTCTTGAACGATCCTTCCAAGCTGGATGACTGGACAAACTCCAGATTGTCTGCCGATGTATGATATTGCGGGTACTCGCCGTGCGGGGTCCGCATGACACATCCGACCGGCAAGTCGAATCCCGGGGAACAGAACTGCCGCTCGTCATACCCATAGGGAAAGAAGTCGACGACCCTGTGCTTCTGTCCACTGTGCTGCAGCACGTGGACCATGGCGCGATCGATTTCCGCCTGGCCTTGACGGCTTCGCTTGTACGTGATCAAGCCCCCGTCTCCCACTCCCGTGACCACGAACCCGTGCTTGATCCGACCGACCCGGCCCTGGTTGGCCGCGAGCCAGGTAATCGACCCAATCGTGCCGGGGATCAAGAGGAGACGGTACGAGTACCGTAACGACCATGCGGCAAGCGTTTGACACAAGAAGACCGCCAAGGCGACCCCAGACAGATTGTCGTTGCACAGAGACGGATGGCAGATATGACAGGAGATCAACACTTCATCTTGGCTTTGTCCGGGGAGATAGCACTCGCCATAGGTCAAATACCCTGGCGCAAGCGCAGAGTCGATCACGACGTCGTATTCCTCATCATCGCGCAGCCGCGCTTTCTG
>JACQHN010000592.1 GCA_016199015.1 Nitrospira defluvii | reverse complement strand
GAGCGTCATCCTCGCCGGCGTCCTCCTCAAGATGGGCGGCTACGGCATGTTCCGCGTCGCCGCCGGACTGGCGCCCGATGCCCTGGCCTCCTTCGCCCCGCTCCTCGGCTTCATCGCCGTGGTCAACATCCTCTACGGCGCCGGCTGCTGCTTCGTGCAGCGCGATCTGAAGCGGCTGATCGCCTACTCCAGCGTCAGCCACATGGGCTTCGTCACCCTGGGGATCTTCGTCCTGAATATCCAAGGGATCGAAGGGGCGGTCATGCAGATGGTCAATCACGGCATTACCACCGGCGGGCTCTTCCTCTGCGTGGGCATCGTCTACGAGCGGACCCACAGCCGCCAGATCCTCGACAATACCGGATTGGCCGGCCCCATGCCTCGTTACGCCCTCTTCCTCATGATTTTTGCCCTGTCGTCCTTAGGACTTCCCGGCACCAACAGTTTCGTCGGCGAATTCCTGGTGCTGGCCGGCACGTTCCTCTGGAGCAAGGTCGCCACGGCTTTGGCCGCCTTGGGAGTCATCTTGGCAGCGGCCTATATCCTCTGGCTCATGCAACGAGTGGTCTTCGGTACCCCGTCGCCCACGCATCGCGCGCATCTGTTGGACCTCAATGCCAGAGAGACGGCGACCCTTGTCCCGCTGGTCGTGCTGGTCTTCGTGATCGGCATTTTCCCCAATCCCTTACTCACCCGTATGCACGCCAGCGTGACGCACCTGCTTGCCGGACCGAAGACACCGGCTGTTGCAATCGAGCCCCGTCCGCTGCCTCGCGCGGAACCAGTGCCCGCTGCCGCGATCGCAGCGTCGCTCTCCAACCCATCTTCTGAACAGGCCACCGCACGATGACGATTCCTGTACAAGACCTGCTCGCGATCCTTCCGGAACTGGTGGTCATCAGCACGGCCTGCCTCATCCTGGTATTGGACCCCATTCTTGCGGCCTCAAAGAAGGACATCCTTGCCTGGCTGACGTTGGCAGCCCTGGCCATTTGCCTAGGCCTCACCTCCTCTCAGCTGACGGGCCGGCAGTACGCCTTCAGCAACCTGGTCGTGATCGATTCGTATGGCGCATTCTGGAAACTGCTGCTGTACATCGTGACGGGGCTCACGGTCCTGCTGTCCCTCGCGTATCTCAAGGCGGAGCAACTGAACATCGGGGAATACTACGGCTTCATCCTGCTGGCACTGGCCGGCATGATGGTCATGGTGTCCGGCGCCGATCTCCTCACGATCTACCTCGGCACCGAATTGATGTCCCTCTCGCTCTACGTGATGGCCGGACTGAAACGGACTGAAGCTCGTTCGCTGGAAGCCTCGGCCAAGTATTTTGTGCTGGGGGCCTTCTCCTCCGGGATTTTGTTGTATGGCATTTCGCTGTTGTTCGGCCTCGCGGGCAGCACCCGCCTCCCCGTGATCGCAGAGGCGATCGCCACGCAGGGAACGGGCAATCCCATCCTGTCCTTGGCCCTGGTGTTGCTGGCAGTTGGGTTCGGGTTCAAGTTGGCCGTCGTGCCATTTCACATGTGGACCCCGGACGTCTATCAGGGAGCGCCGACCTCCGTGACCGCCTTTATGGCCGTCGCCTCGAAAGCGGCCAGCTTCGGCGCATTTCTCCGGGTGTTCGTGGAGGGCCTGGGAGGGGTGAGCGCCGACTGGTCGATCCTGTTTACCGTCATCTGCCTGGTGACCCTCGCGTTGGGCAACCTCGTCGCAATCGTGCAGACCAACATCAAGCGCATGCTGGCCTACTCCAGCATCGCCCATGCCGGCTATGCTCTGATCGGGGTCGTCGTGGCAGGCCGGCAGGGCGGTGTGGCCGCTTCGACCGGTCTCGCAAGCGTGTTGCTCTACCTTGCCATCTATTCGTTCATGACGCTCGGCGCCTTTGCGCTGGTGGGCATGTTGCGCAAAGAAGGACAGGAGAGCGAACAGATCGAAGATTATGCAGGCTTGGCGAAGCGTGAACCCCTGGCAGCCTTTTTCATGCTGGTGTTTCTGGTGTCGCTGGCCGGCATTCCTCCGACGGCAGGCTTCATCGGCAAATTCTATATCTTCATGGCTGCCGTGAACGGCGGGATGGCGTGGTTGGCCGTCGTCGCCGTCATCTTCGCCGCCATCTCCGCCTTCTATTACCTACGGATTGTAATGGTCATGTATATGCGCGAGCCCGAAGGCTCGGCCCAATCCCATTCACGGCTGGAAACGTCTCCAGCTCTGTCATTCGTCCTCGCCTGCGCCCTCGCTGGCGTCGTGCTGCTGGGGCTGTTCCCCAACGGCCTGTGGTCGCTGGCCACCCATGCCGCGCCGTTGCTGAAATAGCGGATGGGCGTCTATCGCGCCCTGTTACAACCTTCCGCTTTTCATGCTACCGTGGCGCGCCGACATTCCTCACCACGCGGCTTGCTGCTCTCAGCCCAGGTCGTCGCACCGCTTCGGCATTGATCAAGACAGGCTTGCATGACCGGATTATCTTTCCTCTCCAATGTGTTCGACACCTTTCGACGGCGCGGCTGTCCCAGCCTGGCCGCCTCGCTGGCCTTCTATTCCCTGCTGTCCCTCTTTCCGATGGTCTTCCTGCTGCTCTACGGCATCAGCTTCATCGTGAGCCAGGATGTCATCGGGTATCAATTCCTGCTGGGATTCCTGAAGGGATTTCTCCCCAGCATGGGGGAACGTCTGGCCCGGGATATTCGCCGGGTGGCGGAACAGGAGGAAGTGCGATGGGCGGTCTTTCTCGCGTTCGGCTGGTTCAGCGCGCTGGTGTTCTACGAATTGGACTATGCCATGAATACGGTGTTCGGCACGGCGGCCAAGCGGCACCCGCTGATTTCGACCCTCGTGGCCGTCGCCCTGATCTGGATGCTGGGCTTTCTGACGCTCATTTCGTTCGTCGCCACTCAGGCGATTGAACTGCTCACGGCTTATGCGCCGCGCCTGTGGGGGCTGAATCTCGTCGCGATTACCGCGCATGATTTTATCCTCACCTATTCGCTCCCATTTCTGCTCGCCTTCGCGTCCGTCACCTGTCTCTACCGGTACCTTCCTCACCAGCGTCCCACGTGGAAGGAGTCCACCATCGGAGGAGCGGTGTTCAGTTTGCTCTGGGTTTCCGCCAAGGTCTTGTTCGTGACCTATTTGGAAGATGCCGCTGTGTACACACAACTGTATGGGTCATTGCTCGAAGTGGTGTTGTTATTACTCTGGGTCTACTACTCTTCGGCGCTCGTCCTGCTGGGTGCGGTCGTGACCCACGAATGTCAGTGCCGGCGTCCCTCCCACCCGCCGTCTGCGGCCGATCTTCTGCCCTAATCGGCTCTTGTCCTGGTCTGTTCTTGTCTGTCTCATTCACGGCTTTTTCTAGCGCCCTCGCCCGGTCCTGATAAAATCGTGAGACATCCGGATCAGCCGACAGCCCACACGGATTTTTCACGATGTTCAACGGTTTCGATAAAGATCTCCTCATGTTAGGGGGCACGCTTGCAGGCTTCCTGGCCGCCGTGCTCTCCATCCTGGAGAAGACGCTGAACCTGCAGGAACGCCTCGGAACGCCGAAGGACAAGAAGCCAGTCGCCGTCCCTGATCCCACTCCCAGCGCCAGGCCGATGTCGGACGATCTCTTCGACGCCAAGCTATTCCAGAAATCCTCCTCTCTGTTTTTGCATGAAACGGGCGTCATCGTGGCAGCCGGTATCTTACTGAACTACCTCGGCCTGACCCTCAGCCGACATCTGCACAGCATTCTCTTTCTCGATATGACGGGCACCGCGCTGACAGCCTTTCTGCTGGGTCCCTGGTGGGGAGCCATCGCAGCCCTCTTATCGAACTCCGTCGTCAACTGGCTCCTCTATCCGGAGGCCGGGGCCGATGTGGTGATCTTCCCCTGGTCGCTCGTCAACATGACCGGCGGATTTTTTTGGGGCCTCATGGCAAGACAGCGCGGCTTTCGGACGTATCTTCGCAGCGGTCGCAACTCGCTCGTGACTCATGTGTGGTTTCTTTTGTCGTGTGGAGTCTTGGGCGCGGTGGTGATGAGCGTACCCGGCACCTTCGTGCAGGCAGCGCTGGGCCAGGATTCCGTCTTCGCGCTGAATCCTGATGTGGCCACGACCCTGAAGCTGACGGTCAACCTATGGGAAGATGCGGTGCGGCTTTATCTGGAATCGGTGATCGGACTGACGTGGGGAGACAGTCTGGGCTGGACCATCGTGAATTGGTTTCAGAACTGTATTCGATATATTCCGGATAAGACCTTCAGCGCCGCCATTGCACTCGTCGTCCTCAAGTATGGGTATCCGCTCTTCGAACGCGAGCTCATCCATGGTGGCCCGGACAACGAGCGGCCCGGTGATGAGCGCCTCTTACCGTTAGTACTGGGGCTTTTCTATGCGCCGTCTTTCGGCGCCCTCGTTCTGTCGGACCCCTACGCCGGTTCATCCTACTGGCCACTCTGGACTGCGCCCTGGCTGGTGATCGCGGCGGGGTATCTCGCGCTGCATCGTTGGGGAGCGCGAGCTCCCGATCTTCACAGCTCCCGTCTCCAGCGGGCGGCTCGTTACTCCAAAGCGCTGAAACTGATCGGACGGGAGCCATCGTATGAGTTCTGCCGCCGACTCACATTGGTCACGCTCATGGCCAGCCTCATCTTTGCCCTCTGCCTGCCGATCCTGCTGGTCGATTTTTACCGCGTGGCATTCAACTTCTTCTGTGTGGTCTACGGCTTTCTCCTCGTCGTGCACCTCGTCCGCGTGGCCATCGTCCAAAACCTCTCCGTCGCCAGGGCCGAAGACTGACCTCGCCGGCCATGCTCAACAGGCACGACTATTCGTGCCGCGTCGCGTTACGAGGGACGCCCCATGCCCGAAGGATGTCGCTGCTCGATGAAGTTTCCAATAGAAGCCCGCGTCAGCAACCCGAGCAGCTCCCCATCTTGAACCACGATCAACCGCTCCGCTCCAAACGACATCATTTTCTCCAATGCCTGTATCACCGGCGCATCCGGCGATACGACCATCTCATCACTGGAGGTCTGCATGACATCGGCGACGCGGCGAAACGCCCAGAGGGAATTGTTGACGGTCTGCACATCACGCACCGCCACGATACCCAGAAGCCGCCCATCCTGCACCACGGGAAATCCCCCGTAGCCGTATGGCAGGAAATACTGGTTCACGGCTTCCTCCAGCGTGATATCCGGGGACAGGGACACAACGTTGTTGACCATGAGCTCACGGACAGGCACCGACGCCAACGACGCACGGATGACCGCCTGCTTCCGACTCCCGCGGGCCGCAGAGAACAGAAAGGCGCCGAGTAGCGCGATCCAGCCTCCGCTACTCGCTAAGGCACTCGATAATGTGCCGGAGAGGGCACCCACCAGCAGAAAGGCCCCGAAAAGGCCGAAACTGATCCCAAACAGCAAGCCGACCAATGCCGCTTGGCTGGTGGCGCGATAGAAATCCTTGCTCCAGGCCCACAGACCCGCCCGCAGGGCGCGGCCGCCATCCAGCGGAAACCCTGGCAGCAGATTGAAGAGGCCCAGTTGGGTGTTGACCATCCCAAGCAGCGCGCCGAGCGCCGTCAACCCTTGCACGGATGTCCCGGCCGGGAGCCATTCCAACAGCGCGACCAGGCCGATACAGACCCCCGCAAGAAGAAAGCTGACGATCGGGCCCGCAATGGCGATCAAGAACTCCGCCCGCGGATGCGGCGGCTCCTTCCGCATCTGTGCCACACCGCCGAAGATGAAGAGTGTAATCTGGCCGATTGGAATACGATACCGAAGGGCGACGAGGGAATGACCGAGTTCGTGCAGCAGGACCGATGCGAACAACAGGAGCGCCGCCATGCCGCCCATCCCCCAATATCGCGGCTGTGAGAGGCCGGGAAGCATGTCGGGCAGATACCCCGTGGCAAGCGACCAGGTCACGAAGAAAAAGACGAAGAGCCACGAGGCATGCACGTGGATAGGGATCCCGAACATTCGACCGATTTGCCAATCAGGCCCCTGCATGGTTTCACCGTAGCAGCCACCCCGATAGACCGTCAACTATCGCCGCTTCGTGCCATCGGGTATACTCCCCTCCATGCGATGGAAGCAGTGGCGAGTGCGTGTGTCGGCGATCTGCGCGATGACGCTGGTTGCGCATGGTCACCTAGCGGAGGCACAGGTCATCAAGGCCGGTTCACCCTCCTGCCCGGCGGTGGCGCTGACCTATGATCTCTGCCCGGTGCGCACAGCCTCGGGATTCGACCGCGAGTTGATCGATTTCCTCATTGCGAACAACATTCCGGCCACATTTTTCATGTCCGGCCGATGGATGACCAAACACGACGCCGAGGTGAAAGAACTGCTGGCCGTTCCCTTCTTC
>JACQHN010000591.1 GCA_016199015.1 Nitrospira defluvii | reverse complement strand
TCCCCTCGCTTTTGAGCACCATATCTGTCTTCACCCGTACCTCAATCGTCCGCGCCAACTCCGTCATTGCCGATGCCTGACTCCGAGCGCGCGCATCTTCCAGATAATAGGTGGGGCCACTGACTCCTATCGCGCAGAGTTCTTGAGTCGAGGCGGGCACGGTGCTCAACCACCCCGGTGTTTTCTGCTCAGCTGCGCAACCAGCGGCAAGAAGCACAAGAGCCACCCACATCCCACGCATAACGTCCCTCCTGGAGGACCACATCAAGAACGCTTCAGCGAAAGACCCGCCGGCAGGATCAGCACCGATCGACGCAGCTGCGTAGATCTGCTCAAGCTTTTTTAATGCTTAACCCGATACACCTTAAGTAAAAAGCAAGGCCCGTTCCCACACCGCCGGCAGGTGGGGATTAACCGTCTTGTGTGGATCTATCGCGTATCGCCCTGATTTTTGGTGCCCCCGCTGGCAGTCCATTCCCCACATCATGCGGGGAGCATCCCCGCACAATGCCTGCAGTGGAACCAAGTGAATTCTTTATGAAGTGTCGCTGGGCAAATGTTCCCAGCGATGGGCGAATACCACAAATCAAAGAGGAGTGTCGCGAGATTGGTGGCGAGGAGGAGGAGGAGGAGAAATGTGTAGCACGTCCATTATGGATCACCACTTCTGGACTCACAAATCCTCCTTAAGTAGGCGCGAGAATACGGCTGTGAACGCCTGAAACTCAAGGCTTTACGGCTGGTCATAATGAAAATTACTGAATATTTTCTTCCATCAGTCTCTGGCGGGCATATGGAAGGGTGAGAGGCAGACCTCACATCGCTGTGCGGCAAAGGCAGGACCTAAAATGCAACCATTTGATAACTTCTTGAGAATGCGAAGGAGACGGCCCCGCAGACCAAATTCAGCCGGACAATTTCTCAGGGTCTATCTCATCAATCCAACCCGAAATCAACCTCGCTTTCGGTAGGTCCTTGATCAAACCCACGACAGAGCGAGCGGGATAGAGTCTTGAGTGAGGAAGAGTGGGAGAAGCTGTACGCAACCGCCAAGCCCCATCTTCTACCGATCCTACTACTCGCCTACCACCTAGCCTGAATAATTCACGACTGTGGCAACAAAAAAGCCATCGAGGCTCCACACTGTGCTAAAGGAGCGGTGTTCAGACGCTTCTACGTGCAGCGGAAAGGAGACTCGATGGCGACAGACTGTATACCGCAAGTGACGTTTGAGTGCCATGACAAACTGAAGCCGGTGGTGGCCCGCTTCGACCAGACGCACGCCAGCACGGATGGCGGCGTCGTGTTGCTCAAGGCGCTAGATGACCGCCTCCGGCTGACGGACCAGGTGGCGGCCTGTCTGTCGGATCGCCGGGACCCGGACAAGATCCGGCACTCGGTCCGGGATCTGCTGCGCCAACGGATCTTCGGCCTGGCCTGTGGGTACGAAGACGGCAACGATGCCGCGCGGCTGGCCCACGATCCGCTGCACAAGCTGGCGGTGGGGCGCGATCCGGTGACCGGTGCGGCCTTGGCCTCGCAGCCGACCCTGTCCCGCTTTGAGAACGCGGTGTCGCCACGGGTGCTGTATCGGATGGGGCACACGCTGGCGGCCACCGTCATCGCGCACCATCGGCAACGCCTGAAGGGGCGGGCCCAGCGCATCACCATCGATCTGGATCCCACGGACGATCCCACGCATGGGCAGCAGGAACTCACCTTCTTCAATGGACACTATGACACGTGGTGTTATCTGCCGGTGGTCGCCACGTTGACCGTCAATGACGAAGCGGAACAGTACCTGGTGGCGATCGTGCGGCGCCCGAGCAACAGCCCGGCCAAACGCGGCGCGGTCGGCCTGCTGCGTACGCTCCTGCGCCGCCTGCGGCGCGCGTTTCCCAAGGCGGCCCTGCGCGTGCGGGTGGATGGCGGGTTTGCCGGGAACGACTGGCTGAACGTCCTGGAGGCCGAGCGGGTCGAGTACGTGGTGGGGCTGGCCAACAACCCGCGGCTAGAACAGCGTGCCGGGCGCTGGCTGGGCGAGGCCTACGGCCTCTCCAAGTACAGCGGCCGCACGGAGCATGTCTATGGGGAGACCCTCTATGCGGCCCACAGCTGGTCGCATCGCCGCCGCGTCATCATCAAAGCTGAGGTGGTGCGCCGGCCATGGCGCGACCCGAAGTGCAATGCCCGCTTCGTCGTGACCAATCTCCGCGAGAGGCCCGCCACAGGCTATGCCGTCTATTGTCAGCGTGGGGACATGGAGAATCGGCTCAAGGAGTGGCATGACGGCCTGGCGCTGGATCGCACGAGTAGCTCGCGCTTCTGGGCCAATCAGTTCCGGGTCCTGCTCACTGCGGCGGCGTATATCCTGCTGCAGGCGTTGCGGCGGCAGGCGCACGGCACCGATGGCGCCACGGCACAGATCTCCACGCTGCGGGAGCGGCTGCTCAAGCTGGCCGTGTGGGTGAAGCGGTCGGTGCGCCGACTCGTGTTGCACCTGCCCCAGTTCGCCCCGTGGAGTGTCGCGTGGCGCCGGATGGCGGTGGCCCTCGGGGCCGTGCCCGGCTAATGCCGGACGCGAACGAGAGACAGAGGAGGCCACCATGCAGACAGAGGGGAGAGGTGTGCCCGAATCAGCCCTGCCTTGGCGTCCCTGGATGGTTATTTCGGCTCAACAGAGGGAGTGCTATCGTGATGACGCCTGAGAACCGCGACTCACAGGCGCTGGTACTCCCAGGAGGCCGTTCGGACGGCTTCGTCATGGTCATCGTGAATAATACGGGCTAGGGCAACGGTTCAGCAAGATCATTCAACTAACCTGGGACCGTGTGGACCTATAGCGCGGCTTTATTTGCTGGCCATCGACACCAAGACCAAACAGCGCCGGGAAATCCCCATGACACCAGCGGTCCGCGCTACCCTTCATGAATTGTCGAAGATTCGGTGATTGGATACTGCCCGCGTATTCCTGTTTAGAGGGAAGCCGGTCAGCCGTATCTCACGAGCGTTCCATACGTCGCTACGACTGGCAAGCATTGAGAACTTCCGCTTTCATGATTTTCGGCATTGCGCATCTACCAACCTGCGGAGAGCAGAGATGGATACCGCTATGGCCATGAGCATAGTCGGCCCAAAGTCGGAAAATATTCGGAAAATATGTGGAAGTGGTACAACGCCATCGAGGAGCGCGACTTGACGAAAGCCGTTGAGAAGTTGGATAAGTATCTTCAGGTTAACACCCAGTAACACTTGGAGACTCCTCAGCAGCGCAGTAGGATATTAAGTTATCGAAATGGTTGAATGCCCCCGTAGCTCAGTTGGATAGAGCAGCGGTTTCCTAAACCGAAGGTCACCTGTTCAATTCAGGTCGGGGGCACCTATTTTTCCACACGTTTCAACCTGCCTGATAGGACCCGGACATCCACCATGCGCTTCCGAGCTTAACGAACGCCAGGCCGCTCATTCTCTCCGGTGGGTTCAGTATGTGGTTCCCCGCCCACTCGGCACCCTTTCCCTGCATTCTGCACGACCACCCTTAGGCCTTCTGGCTCAGCGCAAAGTGTTCTGATTGCACAAGTTTCTTCCACCCGCTATTGCCAGGCGTCATGCAGCATTTAGACGGACACGCGCTCGTTCTTTATGGGAATCAATATGTTACGGGCGGACGATAGGGCGGTCCCGAGATTGCATTAAGGCACTCCAGATAACAAAGGAGTCCATGCCATGATTGAGTTCCCGTTGATCCTGATCGGCTATGCGTTTGTCCCGTTTATCGCTATCCAGCTTATGGTCATGGCTGACCGGCCACAACAAACCAGTGATCAGAGCACCTTCCCTCAGGTCGAAATCCTGTGAGTCCGCGGCGGTTCTACTAGCCACGAGTAGAACCGCCGTTCGCTTGGGCACATAGTGCCGTCTGCTTCATGTCCCCTCTCTTTACACGACTCTCCTTTCATTTAATGCGCGGCTTCGATACGACCGCAAAAGTCAGCACAACGTCTGACCAGGTGACTCACCTGAGGATGAACGTGCCTGCCGCCTCTACCATGGCCTGGTGCCGCTGTCGCCGCTTCACGTTATCGCCTCGACGAATACGGAAGACCTCTGTAGAATCGTTCATGTATACTATCGCGCAGCAGCAGACATGCCATTCTACGCACAGCTCTGCTTCTCTTAGATGAAACCGTTTCACGTTGATGACTCCTGGTAAATCCTATACCTAAAGAAACCCATGAAAACGGTGAATCTGCCCATGGTCGTATGCGCACTCCTGCTGGCAACCGCTGGTTGCAGAGGGTACGCGTTTGTGGAAACCCCCACGACGGATGGCTTCCATTCAAAACTCCCGTCCCCCTACACCCGGGCAGTCGTCTGGGGTGGACGCCCTGATACGATTCAGAGCGCCAGCACCTGGCTGTTAAAGAAGGGGATCCTCGTCGTCGACCAAACCAAAGTGCTGCAGGCCGCAGCCGATCAAAAGGTGAGCCTCACGGGATACCAATACCTGGAAACAGACGTGCTGCGAATGGCCAAATTGGTGGGTGCTCGGCTCGTGGTCTTTAGCAATGCCGAAGTGGGGTCCTGGGAGGCCTTGGATTGGAGTGCCGGTTTTCCCCATAGCCAGCGAGTCTACTCGGCCACAGTGGCGCTCAGGGCGGTCGACGTGAACACCGGTGAAATTGAATGGAGCGGCAAGGCCCAGTCGACCGAACGATTCGGCAATATCGAAGAAGGCATCAGCCTCCTCACCTGCCATGCCCTTGCGACAGCCTGGGGCATGCGCAACCCGGGCGCCATCGCACCGGAAAATATCTGTCCTCCAGGATCCGGCCTCATGACGAGTGAGGTGAGTCTACCCAAGCCTCAAGCCTCTTCCCCCGCCTCCAGCAGCCAAAGCTCGAACACCTCGACGAACTACTGATCTTTTTCCTTCTGCTTCTTCGAAAACCGGCGAGCCGGTGATCCTCTCGCTGCCCCTCCAACCGGACCTCCGGTCTCCACGCGATCGGCGCTTGAGCGCGAAATTGCTCTTTTGTCGATTTTACCGACCCACGCGTTATACTGCAGAAGTGCCGCCACGCAACATCGTTCAGCATGCAGGCGTATGGTCCCTCGCATTGTGACCGCACTTCTCAGCCTCAGTCTGCTCACGACCTCGATGGTAGAGGCCGCTGAGAATCGTCCATTCTGGACTGAGCAAGCCTTGTTCCACTTTGGCGACGATGTCTTCTTCACAGGACGATCCTCCTGCGCGCCCAACGCGGAGGAGGGACGTCAACGTGCATATGTGGCCGCTGTGCAGGAGGTCAAGAATTTCACCCGCGCCCAAGAAGTCGGCGGTTTTCCACTGGATACCCAAATGGTGTTCGAAGACCCGCACCCTCCCGACTGTGCGTCAGGATCGGTCACGGTATGGCGACTCTTGCGCGCCCCTCGCGCCTCGCTGGAGTCCCTCACAAAACACATAACGCCTGGCAGGCAGACGGATATTTCCCCGATCCTTGCGCAGATTACGGCAATCCGAAATCTGACGCCGCGCGTCGGAATGCTGCGCGATGAGGTGTGGAACCGGTATGGGCTCCCCCGTTCCATCTGGGCGCATCCGGATAGAGGCGAACTGACGTGGGAGTATTCCCAATTCGGCTTGACCATTGTGTTCAACCAAGATGATGTGCTGACGCATTGGCGACTGAACGGCCCACACCCGCGTTCCAGTGACCATCCCTCCCTCACACCTCAGCAGGACAAGCAGGACAAGCCGGCGGGCAAAGAGCTTCCAGCCATCGACCTCACGGCCCGCCTTCAGCAGCTGGAGGAACAGCAGGATTTCGACCGGCGCCGACAGGCTCAGCGTTATTGCACCCTGCGCTTCGCGGAGGTCCCTGAATCCCTACGAGCGAAGCAGAACAGCTGCGAACAGCGGGAATATGAGCGTCTCAAGGAGCAACGCCATCCGTTCTAATACCGCGGGCGACAGGAGAGAGCAGAGGAGTCCACCATGACCACCGACGCGATACAGCCCTCGACCATTTTGATTGTCGACGACGATCCCTCCACTCTTCTACTGAGCGCGAAACCATTGCAGGACGCGGGATATACGGTCCTCCAAGCGCCGGGAAGCTCCGAGGCACTCCGGCTCTATGCCGAACACGCTAAGCCCGTAGATCTTGTCCTAGCCGATATCTTCCTGCCACCGCCGGGATTCCAGCTGTCCGTGGAGAAAAATCCCTACCCCCGCGTGAACGGTCTCGAGATGGTCGAGCGTCTGCTGGAAGGAACGCGGGACATCCGCGTGATTCTCATGTCCAGCAGTCCCAGTCCGGAGTTGCGCAGCCGTGGCCTCGTCCGAGACGGATTGCCGTTTCTGAGAAAACCCTTCACCAGTGATGCGCTGCTGACCCTCGTGCGGCAAGTCCTGGCCGGCCCACCCGCTACGGCAGATCCCAAGAAATCGGCGCCGTCGGGGAAAGGTGATGTTGAGTGGTTTGACTAGGCCAATCGCCCCCACGTTCCAAGCCGCTGAACAGCGAACGTAGGACACTCGGTGCTTCTCAGGCACCCCTTCGACAGACAGTTCTCAACCGAGGCGCATAACCTATGGCACGAGCAAAAGCAAGCGAGCCGCGCAAGGCAAAACCAAGCGTCGCAGAAGAACTCACCCACGGCATCGCGAAATTGCGCGAACTCAGCACGCAAATCGACGACCTCAGCCGTGATGGGTTTCCCTACCGCGAAGCGGGCCGCGCCAGAACCGAACTCTCCTTCCGCGAAACAATTCGGCGTCTCTTCGGCGAAAAATCGCCGGAGTATCAGACGCACAAGAATCACAAGCTACGAGTCGGGAGCCGAGCCGAGGCCGCACAGAGCACAGCCCTCGTCAAGCAATTGATCGCCGCACTGGAGAATCAGAAGACAGACCTCGTGGGTCTCAAATCGGCCTCACCGGTGGCACCCCCGGTGACAACAACCGAACGGCCGACGCTGACGGCAGTCCCCCTGGACTCACCTTCCGATTCCCTCACGACACCCAGCACTCCGAGTACTGCCCCCATCACCGCGGTCACTATGACCAGCGCGCCAATGACGGTCTCGGTTGCGATGACGACCAACCTCATCACGCCGGCCCAAGCCAACGCCCCGGTCATCATGACCACTCCGGTTTCCGTGGGTCCCGTGCCTATACTTACGGCTCCCGCGGCTTCACCCCAACCGGTTCGCGAAGCATCGATGCCTCGCCAGCTCCATCCATCGTCGTCGCCCCAACCTGACACGACGCAGACCGTGCCAGCCTCGGTCTCTGTTGACGAAGTGACGCCCAGCTTGGCCATACCAGTTCCGAGCCCAACAACTCCTGCTCCACCAACCCCAGCAAGTACCATAGACTTGCCGAGTTCATTGGAACCGCGTTCGACCGCCTTAGCGGCGATTTCGACCTCTGCATCGCTCCGGACAATGATTCCGCAGGGAACCATTCCCCCTGTCCCTCAGACGATTCAACCCCCTGCGAGTACACCGGCTTCGCAGACTGAGCCGCCGCTGCCATTGCGACGCGTCTCGGAACCAGCAGACGCCCTGGGATCCATCCCGAGTTCGGTCACCCCCTCGACAGCGACGCCAATCGAAGCCACCGCTGATACTGTGATAGGAACGCCACCCAACGACAAACCGAGTGCTGTTCCCAATGTCGAAATCGAGGTGTTGTCCACTCAGCCCCCTTCTGCCCCTGTCCCCAAGCCGACACAGTCCATGGCACAGGCCACGGTATTTTTGGCTGCCCCTCCGGCGCTCGAAGCCTCCCAGAAAGGGAGCACTGAGAGCGGCCAAGCAGAAACCGGTACGCTCGACATGCTTCGAAGAATCTGTGCACGATTTCACTTGGTGGCCCGGCAGCTCCAGCTGCGAAAAGAATACCGCCCGACGATCGAAATCACCGACGAATATGACCTGCAGGACCTGTTGTATGCGCTCCTGCGCCTGCAATTTGATGAGGTGGGGACGGAAGAGTGGACTCCGGACTATGCGAATGGCGCTCGCCGGACCAGCTATCTTCTCGACTGGGACAGGACTGTCGTCGTCGTCAAACAGACCCGGTCAGGGCTCACGACGAAGGACCTTGCCGAACAGGTGAAGTCGGACGCAGCCCATTACTCAGCACGACCGAACGGAACCACTCTACTGTGCTTCATCTACGACCCTGAAGGTCGAGTCGGAAATCCTCGCGGGCTGGAGGCCGACCTCACCACGGTCAGCGACACGTACATGGTGGAGGTCATCGTCGCCCCCAAATAGCGCGACGCAATACCATCACTGCGCACCGGACAGACGACGTTCTGTTGACTTCATCCGAAGCAATCCGCTAGGTTTCGAATCGCGGGCAGGCGTTACCGCCACACTCGCGCACACCACGGGAGATCTCCTGCATGCCGGACAAAGCCTACGTGTTGATCAATGTCCACCCCGGCCAAACGGCGGATGTCGTAAAGGCCTTGACGACGATTAAGGAAATCAAACAAATCGATCCCTGCTGGGGCAAACCAGATATTTTCACCATCGTCGAAATCCCCCACCAGGATGCGCTCACCCAACTGGTGCTCGCCAAAATTCATGCGATCCCCGGGGTCGACCAGACGGACACACATATGGTGTACCGCCTTCAGGAAGGGAAACCCAAATGAGATGTGCGGCCGCTAGCGTCTTGGTGCTGGCAATGATCTCAACGGTCGCTGGATGCGCTGGAGGACCCCCTCTTCCAGAACCGGATGTGATGGAAGTGATGCTTCCGATTCCTGCCGACCAAGTCAAAACTGCTGTCGCGGATGTCCTGACGCAAGGGGGCTACACGGTCGATCAAGACGAGGACGGCAATGTGACGACCGGCATGCGACAGGAGATCAGGAGTCCGTGGAACGGACTCCTGCGCTGGAGATTCGGGGTGGGCAAGAGCCGGGTGGAGGCTCGGGTCGTCCCGCAAGACGACAGCACGACGCGCTTACGGCTCCAGGTGTTTCATCGTGGGAAGGATGGGCTCTTCGACTCGTGGGAAGATGCCGAGACGCCATTGCCGCAGAGTGCCGCGAATGAAATTCGCCTCATCAAGAACGCGCTTCGACTGCTCTAACGAGCCGAGCTATTTCTCTTCGGCCTCATCGCCAAAATCCAACCCGAACCGCTCCGCCATCCGATACAATGTGCGCCGATCGATCCCGAGAATTTTCGCCGCCTTGACCTTATTGCCCCGCGTCTCCTTCAGCACCATGGCGAGATGCCGCTTCTCAACTTCATCAAGCGTCAAGAGGGCGTCCTGACCCCTGTCGCCAGGCCCTCCCTTCAGCGGTCCGGTCGGCTCCGGTTCCGCCCTGATCGCCTCGGGAAGATCTTCAGGCAGCAACAGCGGCCCATGGCTCAGCGAGACGGCCCGTTCCACGGCATTTTCCAGCTCACGCACATTCCCCGGCCAGTGGTAGCGCTTCAACAGCGCCATCGTTTCCGGCAGAAACCCCCTCACGTGCAACGATTGCTTGGCATACTTCTGCAGGAAATGATGGGCGAGCATCGTAATGTCTTCCCGTCGCTGGGCCAGCGACGGCAGGGCAATGCGCACCACGTTGAGACGATAATACAAGTCGTCGCGAAACTTTCCCTCTTTCACCAGTGTGGCCAGATCGCGATTCGTCGCGGCAATGATGCGCACATCAACCTTGACCGACGAGGTACTGCCGACGCGTCGCACTTCCTGTTCCTGCATCACCCGCAGTAATTTCACCTGGAGCGCCTGGCCCAGATCGCCGATCTCATCGAGAAACAGCGTTCCGCCGTGAGCCGCTTCAAAAAGACCGGCCTTGGCGCCCACGGCTCCCGTAAACGCGCCCTTTTCATATCCAAACATTTCCGATTCCAGCAGATGATCAGGCAACGCGCCGCAGTTGACGGGAATAAACGGTTTATCTCGACGGAGACTGTTCAAATGCACCGCTCGCGCAATCAATTCCTTCCCGGTGCCGCTTTCCCCCTCAAGGAGCACCGTACTTCGCCCTTCGGAAACGCGAGCCACCAGCTTGTATACCTCCAACATCGCCGGGCTGCTGCCCACCAATTGCGACCAGGGTTCGCGCGAGCGCGCATCATCTCGAAAGCGGGCATTCTCTCGAACCAGTCGACAATGTTCCAAGCTACGTTGCACCACTAAGCGGATGTCTTCTTTCTTGAAGGGCTTGGCGAGATAGTCGTAGGCCCCTTGCTTGATGGCTTCGATGGCGCCCTCCAACGACCCGAAGGCCGTCAACAACACGATCGACGTATCCGGGCTGAACCGCTTGAACTCCTTCAACACGAGAAAGCCGTCGCCTTGCTCCATGCGAATATCGGTCAGGACCACGTCAGCGCGTGATTGTTTGCCACGTTCAACGGCGGCCTGGCCGCTGGAAAAGGCTTCGACCTCATAGCCTTCTTTCAGCAGCGCCTCAGCCAGCAGCGTGCGCGCGGCATCGTCGTCATCGATCACGAAGAGTTTCGCCTGGCTCATCGGTATGTGTCTCCTAGAGTGCGGCCGTGTCTGATTGGAGGCCGGGCAAGATGACGGTCACCGTCGTGCCTACCCCGACTTCGCTTTCTAGTAGTAACTGCCCCCCGTGGGCCACGACGGCTTCGTGGCTCAGGAACAACCCCAATCCGGTTCCTTTGCCGATCGCCTTCGTCGTAAAAAATGGCTGAAACGCTCGCTCCACATCTTCCTGCGGTATCCCACAGCCCGAATCGCGCACTGTCAGCGTAACCATGGTGTCGAGATCAAACCGGCCCGTGCCAGACGCACGCTCTATTTCTTCTGTCGAAGCAGAACGCGGCGCCACGGTGACCGTCACATGCCCTCCCGATCCGGTCGCAGCCAGCGCGTTGGTCAACAGATTGACCAACACCTGATGGATCTTTTCGGCATCCGCCCAGACGAGCACAGGATGCGCCACCGATGCTTGAAGCGTGACTCCTTTGGCGTGATAGGCCGGTTCGATCAACGCCACAACCGGCTCAATCAACCGCTCAGCAGGATACCACGTCGGCTCCGGCTTGCGTTGTCTGGTCGACGACAAGAGATCTTGAATGATGCGCACCACCCGATTCAACTGTTCATCGATGATGCCGATTCGTTTCTGCATCTCAGCGGTCACCCCGGGCTCCTCCGCCAATGCTTCCACATGCCAGGCGATCGAATGCAACGGCGTTCCCACTTCATGCGCCACCGAGGCCACCAGTTGCCCCAGCGCCGCCAACCGTTCTGACCGTGCCAATTTATCCTTGATCTCGACCAGCTGCGTATTCGCACGGAGCAGGTGTTCAGTCTGCGTCGCCAGGGCGGATCGAGCGGCCTCCTCACGAGCTTTACGTTCTTCCCACGTGACGCCGATATAGGCCACCCCCGCCAAGACACAGACCACCATGGTGCGGTTGAAAACCACGGCGGTGAATCGCTCCCGCTTTTTGCCCGGCTGGAAGAGGCCGATAAACGTCACCAGAATACACAACGCCAGCGTGACGATCATGAGACGGCGACTGCGAAGGGTGGCCACCAGCAGAATCGGCAGCACGAACCCGAATGCGCCCACCACATTGAGGGGGAACATCCATTCCATCAAGACGATGAGGAGGAACAAGAACGCGG
>JACQHN010000590.1 GCA_016199015.1 Nitrospira defluvii | reverse complement strand
GGCGGCTGTTCGACATGGTCATCGTGACCGGGGGAGAACGGAACCGCCAGGATCTCATACACCGAGACGGGTTGAGGCCTGACCGGGTGGCCGCCTTTCCCATCGGCCTGGACGTGGAACACTTTTCGCCGGCCACACCTCTGCACGATATCCGGTCCGAACTCGGGATTCCCTCCGGCCACACACTCGTCGGGATCATTTCCTATCTGCGGGATTACAAAGGACACCGCTATTTTGTCGAGGCGGCCGCCAAGGTCTTGAAGCAGCATCAGGGGGTGGCCTTTCTCATTGTGGGTGAAGGGCCGGAGGAGCAGAACATCCGTGCGCAAATCGCACGCCTCGGGTTGGCGGCCGACGTCCGCATGTTGGGGTTTCGCGACGACCTGCTGGATGTGTTTCGCTCGTTGGATCTGTTCGTCATTCCCACGATTGAAGGCGACACCATCCCGCAAGTGTTGATGCAAGCCTTGGCGATCGGCCTCCCGGTCGTATCGACGACGACCGGATCGATTCCCGATGTCGTGGCCGACGGGGAGTCGGGCTTCATCGTACCGCCGCGCGATGCCGATGCGCTGGCCGATCGGATCGGGCGGTTGGTGACCGACCCCGATCTCCGGGCGGCGATGGGCCGACGCGGCCGCCAGACGGTGGAGCGTTCCTATTCGATCGACCGCATGGTGGATGAATTGGAGCGGGTCTATCGGCGGGTGATTGCGTCATGATGCCACGATGGACCGAAGCGCGGTCGTCGATCCGCAAGAGCGTCCTCTTCTGGTGGATTCTATTCGTCGTGATGCAGACGGCGGAACGTGTCTTCTTGCTCCGCGATGCGTTTGCGCAGGAGACACCGACCCTGCCTCTTCTGCTCCACACCCTGGCCGTCGGCGTACGTGGAGATTTCATCACGGCCACTTTTGCGCTGGCGTTGGGCCTGGCAGGCGCCGGGGCATGGTCATTGATACGCCATGGTTGGATGCGGTGGCGCGGTGGTGTCAGTCCGATCGCGCTGTCGTTCAAGCGGGCGTTCCATGTCAGTGGCTGGTGCTTGGGACTGGTGCTGTTCCTCCTCCTGGCCGTCGACATGGGGTATTACGGCTTCAATCGGCAACATATGGATTTCGTGTTTCTCGAATATGTCGGGGATCTGTTTGCGCCTGCGGCGACCCAGGAGACGACCAACGCGCAGGCGTTGAAACAAACCGGCGCGGAGCTGGAGGCCGTTGGAAAATGGGCGGGGCGGGTGGCGCTCTTTCTGAGCATGCAGGCGGCAGGGATCGGTCTGTGGTGGTGGTGTTACTCCGCTGCGGTCGTTCCGGCGCTCTCCCGATGGCGGCTGGGGTCGGGCTTTCAGGCGAACGCCCTGCTCTGTCTGTGTCTGGTCGGCGGTGGCGCCGGATTCCATCCGTTGGGACCGTACGGCATCAGGGTCGCCCACATCAGCAGCACGGTCTATTACACGCTGGCCCAGAACCCGATCCTGTTCGCCGGCGAGGCCTTACGGATAGCCTGGGTGTCGCGAGGATCGATGGCGCAGCGGGCGAACACCGCGATCATGCCGTATGACGTCGCCGTTCGCACGGCTCAGGGCCTGTTGGGGCCGGGCGAGGTGTTTCCGGATCTACGTTATCCACTGCTCCGAGCCACGGCGACCGCTGCCGACGGCGTGCGGTTGTCCAAGCCGGCTAACGTAGTCATTCTATTTCTGGAAGGGTTGGACCGTCGATACCTCGGGCAGACGTATGGCGAGGTGCGAGGGACTCCGTTTCTGGATCGGTTGAAGGACGACAGCGTCTCTTTCACCAATTTTTTCTCTAACGGCGTCCAGACCTCCAGGGGACTCTTCTCCACCCTCTGTAGTACCTATCCGCGGCACGGGGCCTCCGCAATGAAAACGCGCTATGCCCATGACTATCTCTGCCTGCCGTCTCTCTTGCAGCGCCAAGGCTACCGTACGGAAATGGTGATCGGACAACATCGCGATTTGAACCGGCTGCAAACCTTTTTGTCCCGGAACGGCATGCAACAGCTGTTCGATGAGAGTGATTTTCCGCCGGCGGCGGAACGGGCAGGATTAGGCATCGTCGACGGAGTTCTGTTCGATTTTTGTTATGAGCGGATCAAGCAGCATCAGGCGAAAGGCAGGCCGTTCTTTCTGGCCACTCTCACGCTCTCGACGCACCATCCGTTCATCGCTCCGCCGAATCATGCGGATGTCCGTGCGCTTCAGCGGGAGGTCTCGGACCAGTACGTGGCGGCCTTGCGTTATGCGGACCTTGAGTTGGAGCGGGTGTTCACGAAGCTGGTTCGCGAGGGGCTGTTGCGCAATACGATCGTCGTGATCGTGGGCGATCATGGACGGCATGAACAGGTCGGCCGTACGGAGCTTGAGCGGAAAGCCGGCCATTTCGCCTCCGCCCTGTTCATCTGGATGGACGAATCGTTGCGAACGCCTGCCACCTATCGCCCACGGGCGGTGGCAACGATCGCCAGTCAGGTGGATGTCGCGCCGACCCTCTTGGCCTTGAACGGACTAATGCCGGCGATGGCGCCCTTCGCCGGACGCGATCTCACCTGCGCGCTGGTGGAGGATTGTTTGCCCGACCATGTGGCCTATCTCACGAGTGTGTATGACAATCTGGTCGGATTGGCCAGTCGCGAGGGGCTGCTGTTGTACTCGTTTCAGACGGAGACGTTTCAAGAGGCCGATCTGACCTTTGAAGCCTTGCCTGAAGAGCCGCCAGGTGAACGACGGCTTCCCGCCTCTCGCTATCAAGATTTGTTGGCGTTATACGAAGTGTCCAATGCGGCGCTCGATGCCAATCGCCTCTGGTCCTGGCGAGAGTTTGGGCCACGGCTCTGAGAGGGTACCGGCCATTCGCGGTGTAGGGAGATTGAGTGTCCGTTCGAGAAGGAATCGTGACCGTGAGTCATACACCGATATCGGCCGTGATCATTGCCTATAATGATGAACCCAACATGCGGGCCTGCCTGGAATCCGTCACCTGGGCAGATGAAATCATCGTGGTCGATTCTCACAGCACCGATGCCACCGAACGAATCAGCCGCGAGTTCACCGACAAAGTCTACCAGCATGACTTTCACGGTTTTGGCCGTCTGCGGAACGAGGCCCTCGCGCATGCCACGCACGACTGGGTGTTCAGTTTAGATACCGACGAGCGAGCGACGCCGGAGTTGCGGGATGAGATTCGGCATGTGCTAGCCGCCGGTCCGGAGGCCGATGCCTACTTCGTGCCCCGCAAGAATTATTTTCTGGGGCGATGGATCAAACATTGCGGCTGGTTTCCCGATTATCGACAGCCGCAACTCTTTCGCAAGAGCCGTCTGCGGTATCGAGATGAACTGGTCCATGAAAGTTTCGATCTGGAAGGCCGCCTCGGCTATTTGACGGCCACGGCACTCCAGTTCCCGTTTCGGGACATCGATCATTACTTGGCGAAGCAGGAACGCTACTCCGATCTGATGGCGCGGCGCATGGTCGAGCAAGGGCGCTCCTTCTCCTGGCACCAGCTGCTGTCGCATCCCTGCTTCACATTTCTTAAGATGTATGTCGGACGCAAGGGCTGTCTCGACGGGGTGCCGGGCCTCATTCTATCCGGGCTCTATGCCTACTATACGTTCATCAAATATGCTCGTTTGTGGGAGCTGCAGGGCACAGCGGCGCTTGCAGGACGTCCGGCTGCTCCAGTGAAGCAAGGGCAGGGATGAATGGCGTCGTGACGGAACAGAATCGAGGGTCGATGACGGTCGCGGCGGTGGTCATTACCAAGGACGAAGAGAATAACATCACGGACTGTCTTGAGTCGGTACGCTGGGCTGACGAACTCGTTGTGGTGGATGCCGAGAGCCGGGATCGGACTGTGGAACTGGCCAAACGTTATACGCCGCGGGTGTTCGTCCGGCCATGGGCGGGGTACGGTCCGCAAAAAAACTTCGGCATCGATCAGGCCGGAGCAGAGTGGATTCTCGTGGTGGATGCCGATGAGCGGGTGACCGACGGGTTGCGTCGGGAGATTCAAGCCCTGCTGGCCGCTGTGCCACCCGCGGAGATCGGGGGTTATGAGATTTCCCGGCGGAACTTCTTTTACGGGAAATGGATTCAAGGCGGCGGTCTGTTCCCGGACTACCAATTGCGGCTTTTCCGAAAGACGTCCGGCCGCTATGACGATGTGCGGCTGCACGAAAACTTCACACTCAGCGGGCGTAAGGAGCGGCTTCGTGAGCCGTTCGATCACTACAGCATGCCCACCGTGAACCATCACATCCGCAAGATGATGCGGTATACGACTCTGGGCGCGGATGAGAAACTCAAACGAGTCAACCACATTAGTGGCTGGGTCATTGCGACACACCATCTCGGCACGATGCTGAAGACCCTGTTCGTGCGTGGCGGCTATCGGGACGGCGTGCACGGCCTGGTGGTGGCGATGTTTGCCGGCCTCCATACGTTCGTCAAATATGCCAAGGCTTGGGAGCGGTTGAATGTGAGGCGCGACGGGTGAGCGGGCTGCGCGCGCTGTATGCCGTTTTGCTGGAGGCGTCTTTCGTCTGATGCGTATCGGGATCGACGCGGCTTCGATCGTGGGAGATAAGGGCGGCGTCGGCTGGCATACCCATCATC
>JACQHN010000583.1 GCA_016199015.1 Nitrospira defluvii | reverse complement strand
TCATGAATCATGCGGGCTAGAGAGACCGCCCTTAGGATTCATCCTGCGGGACTACCCATTCCACGCCTGCTCTCGGAACTGGACTCACTGTGGGCAGGCGTGGAGGTTCGCTCGGTGCGGATACGTGCTTGCCCCTGTTATTCATCAAAGACAAACTGCCGCGCATACCAGCCGAGGTAATAGTCTTCGGAATTCTGTTCTTTCATGAGCGCGATCCGCTCCTTGTGGCTGCCTTTATCCTCCAGGTCATCGTACAACTTTAGATCGCTTTCACTGACACGGGGATCTGAGAGTTTCTTGAAATACTGCGTCTCACCGTCCGAAGTCTCGACGTAATACTTCTCGTGAGTGACATCAAAGCCGTACTTGACGGAAGCCCAGGTTCCGTCGGGCGTCTGGAAGTGAACCCATTTCTTGATGCCGCCGGTGATTTTGCCCATATGCACTGTATCCAACTCGGCCGCGAATAAATCCGCCGCCGAGGGATACCGGTATCCTGGTTGACCCGGCGTACCGGGGTGGACGTGAGAAATGGTTATCCATCTCGCACCGGGCGTATTCGGATGTACCACACCTTTCGCTGAACCAACCACGACCGCATAGGATCCCTCGGCATACTCACCCGAACCTTTGATGCATTTGATGAGAGCCACCTCAACATTCTCAGCTGCTCGGTTCGTGGCCCACGCGGTGTACACTTCCAAAAGAGTCTCGCGGTCGGCAGCGCTTGCCACGATTGTTCCAGGAGGTTGTGGTCCGAATCCGTTGATGGGCGGAGTGCAGTTCGTCGGCCTGTCTGAAAATCGACACCAGGTGCCGTTGGGATGCTCTTTCCATTTGTGTCCGTTGCCGAGATCGACCTCGTTGACATACTTGCCTCCGCTCTCGGTGATCGGAACCTTGTCGGCTCGTTTCACGATGGCAAGCTCCTGGTCGGCCAAGTCCTGCGGGAGCGCGCCGGAAAATTCCGCTTGGTTGCCGGTCCTGGCCAGGAATTCTTGTTCCTGCGGAGACAGATCGGGCCGCGCGTTTCTGATTGGAGCCGTTGGCAGGAGGTCACGGTCTGGCGCGCCTTCTGTGACCACACTCTTGCCCGCGGCGCCTTCACCCTCGACCTTGCGCGGGAACCCCGGACGATCTGGAATGTCGGGGAAGGCGAAACTGGCTCCGCGCAAGACCCCGGCGAGACGCGGCATCGCTTTTGCGGCCGCCAGCGTTTTCTGAATGACCGTCAACGGCCCGATTTCGATACCGATGAACGCCAGCACGGTTTCGATGATCGTGGGGCCGACCAATTTACCGACTTCGTAAGCAAAGACCGGCAGGCTCTTTTGCAGCAGCGTGTCCAGTACCGCCGCCTGCGTTCGTCCAAATTCCTCGCCTAACGTAGCGGCCACCTCCTCCCCATCGGGATCGTTCATCATTAAGATGGTTTGCCGCGCCGCCGCCTCGACTGCCTTCCATTGCTGCGGGTTCAGCCACTGCACGAGTTCAACGAGTTCGCTGGCCAGGCCGTGGACCGCTCCGATTGCGAAGGGGGCCGGGAACAGGGCGTTGAGTGCCGCCATGCGCCGGAGCCTTTCAGCCAGCCCTTCGAAGTTGGCCCCTTCCAGCCCTCTTTCGAGGCCACCGACAAATGCCGCGGCGTTCTGGAACTTCGACACCAGCGGGTCCTCGAACTCGCCGCCGGTATGCGAGAACAAGGTCCCCGCGCCAGGAGGCGACAGAACCCCACCGTCCTTGGTCACGAACGCCTCGACCTCGGGACGCCCCTTGACGTTGGACACCGAATAATCGCCACGCTCATCCGTGCCTTCGTGAAAGATTGTCTCAGCATTGGTAAAGTGCGAGTAACGTGCCGAAACACCTTCCCATTCGAGTCGATAGAGCCACAGCCGACTGTACTCGTGCAAGATGACCATCGGCTCATGCCGTGAGAGCGCTTCGACGACCGCCTAACTCCGCTCCCGCTCTGGGAAACTGATGTCGATCCGCTCTCTGGCGATCAGTGAGGCGGGCCAGGAATTCCCCCAGGTGCCGACTTCTTGATTCGTGAACTGCGGCGAGCGTTCCTGCAGGTACTCCTCGGAATCGAGATCTTCTTCATCCGTGTAGAGCATCGGCACGGCCTGCGGACAGGCTCGTGGCCGCACCAGCATGCCGGCATCGACGTGAGTGGCCGCATGTCTCGCTTCCACCTCGGTGGGATTGCCGTTCCTCACCGCCCCCTGTGGTCCCGATGTAGGATGCTGACTGTGACGGTACTGGAGAACATGGGCCAGCTCGTGAGCCACCATTTGAGGCGAGGGTGTGGCCGAAGCAAACGCGACAGCTTCCGGCCAGGCGGCGGCGCGTGCGCCGAACGAGGCCAACAGAGCGGACTCAGCACGAAAGGCGTTGACCGTTGAAAAGTCTGCTCCGAACGCCTGCTCCATGCGAGCCCGGTAAGGTACCGCTTCGCCTCTGAGCGGCAGGCGGGAAATCCCCGCGACCTCTGGCGCCTGCCCGTTCGGCAAAGATTGAGCTACCGTGGTCTTTGCGGCTGTGCGCGGATAGATCGTAAGACGACTGAAACTGTGGCCGAGGCGAGACGAGGCTGATTCCTCGGGACCGGCCGGCTCCTCCTCGACGGTGGAATCACGCCGCTGCCCGACGAGCAAGGCGGCGGTGACGCGTTGGAGACTCGGCCTTACAACGACCCTGCCCTGGTCTGCGGAGCCTCCCTGTGGAGTTGCGGCCAGTCTGACCTGAGCGGCCC
>JACQHN010000582.1 GCA_016199015.1 Nitrospira defluvii | reverse complement strand
TGGGCCAAGGCCGTGTTCGAAAACATCGCGCTATAGTGACGCGTATCTCGCTGGGTATGGAGAATGGGTAACCAGGCCTCCCCGGTGGGGTTGAAGCGGTGCGGCGCAATCTGCTGCAGACTACCGGCTTGGGCCGCTTCACGATATTCCCTGTCCACATCCAACAGTTCTTCGACTGGTGGTTCTACAGTCAGGTGCCTGGTGACCCTGTCTGCACCTAGCCGAATACGCCCCAGCCGTGCGCTCAGGGAATCGATCATGCCTTGGAGTTTCTTGGGACCGATCCCTTCGACTTCAGCCAATCGTCCGTCGTGCGCCGCCATTTCCAATTGTTCCAGGTTGTCGATGTGAAGGTCCTCATGAAGTCGTGTGGCGAGGCCGGGACCGATTCCGGGTATGGAACGGAGGAGAGCGACCGGGTCCATGTGGCCACGCAGGCGATCCAACATCGGCAGACGGCCGGTCACCAGGAGGGTATGAATGAAGCGCGCCAAGCTGAGCCCGATGCCCGGCAATGTCTGTAACCCGTCCACGCCCTGATGCTGTGCGATCTCTGAGGCGGGAACGGGCAATCGTTCAATCGTCTCTGCCGCCGTGCGGTAGGCGCGTACGCGAAACCGATTCGCTCCCTGCTCCTCCAAGAGCTGTGCCACCTCCCGCAATCGCCCGGCGATGTCCCGATTTTGCGCAAGAGTCGTCATGCTGGTGGACTCACTCGACAGAGGGAGCCGATTCCAGATCCCCGCCTGGCGATCCACCCAAGGCCTGGGCAGGACATCGCCTCACCTGTGCCCGACTATTGATCAGGTTCACGCTGGCACCATGGTACAAATAGATCGCTCCATCAGAGAACTGAACTTTGATGAAGTCTGGTCCGATTTCATACGCCACAACGCCGGAATTTCTGTTGAGATTTTTGTAGCGTTCCATAGGGAGGTCCCGTAGTAGAAAGCGGCTGTCCTCTGGATGATCTCTCAGCATCCATAGCCAGAGACATCTTTGCCGTGGTATGGCCGAACCTAGCTGGAACGGGCATCGAACAAAATCCAAATGCCGATGGCGACGAATCCCATCCCAGCCACAAGTTTCAGCATTCGCGGCGAGACGTATTGAGAAAGCTGTGCGCCTACCAGGACGGCGATGAGGCTGGAGAGCACAAGCGCCGAAGACGATGCGGCAAACACCCCGAGCTTGCTGACGCGCTGATCGGCCGCGAACAACAGCGTGGCGAGTTGAGTCTTATCTCCCAGCTCAGCCAGGAAGACGGTCACAAAAATGGGCCACAGCGTCAGCATCGAGAGCACTCCTTGGGTGTGAGGGGATTCAGGAATACAGCAGGCACAGTCATGCCCGGTTCCTTCCACAAACTTTGAGCACAGCATAGGGCGTGAGGTAATAGGCCAAGACGGAGATGATCACGCCGGCCACTACCCCGAACAGCCCGCCGGCCAACAGCCCAACGAAGGGGAGAAAGAACACCGCGAGGATCATCATCACCGCGAGGGGCTTGTGACGTTCATAGAAGCCCGCGCGTTGTGCACTGGTGAGGGAGTCGGTGAAGGACAGGTCTGAAGGCGGAGCCATGACGGCAGTATAGTACAAAGTCGGGGCGGGGATTCCAGGAAAGGTTCAGCGTCGCGATGCTGGAGCGAAAGGCTGGATGAAGAAGTTCAGATGTGTCGAAAGATCCACGATGCCTCGCCGGGCGCCGGATATGTGGATGGAGACATGCGCAAACTCACTTCGTCCGCGTCGGAGTCTTCGCAGCCACAGGCTTGATCACCCCGCTCTTGAGCACAATCTCGCAAATATGGTCGAGGCGCTCGACATGTTCGTAGGCGGCCCAGGGGTCGGTCGAGACCGCGCAGACGCCATGGTTGGCTTGCCCTACGATGTCGAAGGCCGGCGTGCCGTCCTCTTCGAGTCCAAAACATTCCGCCGTCACGTCCGCCAACTCACGCGATAGGGCCGGCACCGCGGGGACCGTCGGTCCCACTCGGGTATAGCGTGAGATTTCAGGAAACTCTGCGCTGATGGCCTGCAAATCGATACCCGCATACATCGCGGCCACGATATGCGTGGCATGCACGTGCACGACGGTTCGAGTTTTTTTCGTGTCGCGCTGCAAGTTCCAATGCATCCACAGTTCGCCGGACGGCTGCTGGCCTTCACGGACGTTGGGAATCAGATGGCCCGTGGCCGGATCTTTCACCACCTCGATTCGGACGACATGTTCCGGATGCACAATCGTCTTCCGCCAGCCGGAAGGGGTGATGTAGAGATACTTCCCCTCGCGCTTCCGCATGCTGATGTTCCCGTCTCGTGTCGTAATCCAGCCGCGCTCGTACACGCGCCGCATGACATCGCCGATTGCTGTCAGCATGTTCGCTCCATAGGGGTGGTTCGCCAGATACCGCATCGGCGCTTCTCAGGTGGATCTTGAGCCAGGAACGGCCTAGCCAGTGGTCTTACTAACAGAGCGTCGCGCGCCGTGAAATAGTTCCTGAGGCCGGTGCATGTCGCCTCCTCACGAGACGACTCTCGAGAAGTCGATGAACCCGCGCTCGACATTCGTGCTCACGAGTTCCACCCGCACCGTGTCTCCAACGTCGAGGCCATTGCCGGTTGCCAATTTCCCTTCCACTGGTGGATCCAAAAGCCGCACCCACGTGCCCTTGTCTGACGCGCCCGTCACAATGGCGTCGAACCGCTCCCCAATCCGCGGTTCCAACAACAGAGCCGCGGCAGATTTTCTCAGCTGCCGTTCGACCCGTTCCGCAGCGTCTTCCTTCTCTGTGCAGTGTCCCGCAAGATACTCCAGTTCGTCCGGACGATAGGGCATGGACGTCCCCGCCAGCGCCGCCTTGATCAGCCGCTGGGTGATGAGATCGGGAAAACGCCGGTTAGGAGCCGTGGAATGGGTATAGCCCTTCACCGCCAGTCCAAAATGTTCAGGAGCGCCGTCCTTCGACCGATCGAGCACATATTCGCCTCGGCCGATCAGTTTCACAATCGCCAGGGAGAGATCCGGAAATCTGAGCGGGTCGGCCTTCCGACGTGTGACGAGAAACGTTTCGAGCGCCCGCGCGTCCGGCTCTACCGGTAAGATGTCGCCCCAGCGTGCGGCCATCTCGACGATCCGCTGCCAGCGATCAGGCGAGCGCAGGATGCGACGAAAGGAAGGCACGCCTTTGTGCTTGAGATAGGCCGCGGTCGCCTGATTGGCCGCGATCATAAAATCTTCGATCAGCTCCTTTGCGCGATTCTTCTGTTCGATTCTGAGGGCCGTCAGCATGTCGCCTTCAAAGACGGCCCGAGGCTCAATCGTTTCGAGACTCAGCGCGCCCTGCTGATGTCGTCGTGCCTTGAGCCGCTGCGCGACCTGGTCCTGGAGGCGGAGTTGCGCATCGAGACCGGATACGGCCGTGACTCCCTCCGGCGTCGGCGCCGTTCCCGCGAGCCATGCAGCTACGCTGTTGTAGGCCAGCTTCGCATGGTTGCGGACCAGCGCCCGAAAGAGAGAGGAGCCGAGGACCGCCCCATCCTCCGCGACCACGAATTCCACCACCATGGCGAGACGGTCCTGCCCTTCGCCGAGGGACGTCAGATCAGTCGAGAGTTTCTCCGGCAGCATGGGGAAGATGTCGCCGGACGTATAGACCGATGTCGTATTGTGCCGGGCATGCGCATCCAGGGCGGAATCCTTGGCGACCAACGCATCCACATCGGCAATTGCGACCAGGATAGTCACCGATCGATCAGTACGTGGCGTGGCGACCGTGAGTTGGTCGAGGTCTCGGGAGTCGTCATTATCGATCGAGGCCCACAGCAACTTTGTCAGGTCACGCACCTGGGAAGCCTGGTCGGTTGCGGACGTCTGAATGCGGGCCAGCTCGGCCATCGCCGCAGGTGAAAAGTCCGGCAACAGGCCGCGTTCGATCATGGCGCGCCGGGCAATGCTTCTGAGATCGGTGCGATGACTCGTCATAGATCCTCAGGGTGTACCGCGCGGTGGATTGTGGGATGAAAGGAACTCAGGAGGGCATACCTATAACACGATCAGGGCACGAGTGGTTGAGAGATGATGACGGGGAACGTGCGGGGTACGCAGAGAAGAGTCTACGGCAAAAGCCGCGAACGACGAGCTAAGAGCAGACCCGACCCTGGGTTGTGGCCGCTCGAAGTGAACGTCAACATGATTGCCGTTTTCACGCGCGCGGGCGTTTAGTGATCTCCGCGCCGTGCTGAAGCGACCCTGGCCAATATTTTGAGCAGGCGCGACACCT
>JACQHN010000058.1 GCA_016199015.1 Nitrospira defluvii | reverse complement strand
TCGACCTGATCGTGGGTGACATAGACCATCGTGGCCTGCAGCCGCTGCTGCAATTTTTTCAGCTCGATACGCATCGACGTGCGGAGCTGGGCGTCTAAGTTGGAGAGTGGCTCGTCGAAGAGAAACAGTTTGGGCTTGCGCACGATCGCCCGTCCCATCGCCACCCGCTGCCGCTGACCTCCGGACAAGTCTTTGGGTTTCCGGTCCAGCAGGGGATGAATGTCCAACAATTGCGCGGCCTCGGCGATACGCTCGTCGATCACGTGGCGCGGGGTGCGTCGTATGGTGAGGGCAAAGGCTAAGTTCTCGCGGACCGAGAGATGCGGGTAGAGCGCGTATTGCTGGAAGACCATCGCGATGTCGCGCTCCGCCGGCGGGAGGTGATCGACCGCCAGGCCGTCGATGAGCACCTGGCCGGACGTCTGGGCATCGAGACCGGCAATGATGCGCAGCAACGTGGATTTACCGCAGCCGGAGGGCCCGAGCAAAATCGTGAAGCTCCCATCCGGTACCTGGAGCGAGATGTCGCGCAGGACCGCCTGGTCGCGATACGACTTTGAAACGGCACGCAATTCCAGTTCGGCCATAGCGACTCCCTAGCCTTTCACCGCGCCGGCGGACAGCCCACTGACGATCCAGCGTTGGCACAGTAACACGACCACAATCAACGGGAGCGTCGCCACAACCGAAGCTGCAGCCAATTCGCCCCAGGGCATGGTGAACTCTCCCTGGAAGAGCGCGATGCCGAGTGGAAGCGTCTGTTGCTCTGGTTGGGTCAGGATCAGCAGGGCGAAGAAAAACTCGTTCCAGGCATAGATCAGAATCAAAATCGCGGCGGTAAAAATGCCTGGCGCCGCCAGCGGGAGCGTGATGCGCAGCAACGTCGCCCAGGGACCGCAGCCATCCACGCGCGCGGCATCTTCCAACTCGGGCGGCAGTTCCTTGAAGAAGCTGGCCAGAATCCAAATGGCGAGCGGCAAGGTCAGTGCCACATAGGGAAGGGCGACGCCCCACCGGTGGTTGAGCCCGCCGATGGCATCGAGCAGGCGCCAGACGGGTCCGGCGATGGCCATTTGGGGAAACATCGAGACACAGAGTAGCACCGCCAGAATTCCTTGCTTGCCTGGGATAGTGAGCCGCGCCAGCGCATAGGCAGCCGGGATTGCAATCAGCAAGGCCAGCAGGGTCGTCGAGCCGGCCACCACAATACTGTTGGCCACATAGTCGAACAGATGATGGTCGAAGAGAACCGAGCGATAAAAACTCAGGCTGCCCGATGGCCACCAGATGGGCGGCACGGCTTCGATTTCGGCCTGCGACTTGAAGGACGTGAGCAGGAACCAGAGGAAGGGCCAGAGACTCAGACCGACCGTGCTGACCATGCCGAGTGTGAGGAGGAGCCGTCGATTCATGTGCGCCGGCGCTCCAACAGGCTTGAGCCGATCGCGCGTAAGTAGATCAACGAGAGTCCCAGGATCATGAGGAAGACGGCGACCGAAATGGCGGAGCCATAACCGAGACGGCCTTCGGTGAAGAGGGTTTGGTAGCCGTAGAACTGCAGCACCTGGGTCGCGTCGCCCGGCCCGCCCTGCGTCATGACGAAGACGAGGTCGAACACACGGAAGGCATCCATGGTGCGAAACAACAGCGCCAGCAGCAGCGCCGGTTTCAGCAGCGGCAACGTGATGTGCCAAAATCGCTGCCAGAGCCCCGCGCCATCCATCTTGGCGGCGTCGTAGAGATCGTCGGAAATGACTTGGAGTCCGGCCAAAATGAGCAGGGCGGCGAAGCAGGAGGTCTTCCAGACATCGGCGAGGACGATGATGCCGAAGGCGATGCTCGGATAGGCCAGCCAGGGTATGTAGGCCGCCACTCTGTCGCCGAACAACAAGAGATTCGCGACACCATATTGATCGTTGAAGATGTACCGCCACAATTGCGAGGCCACCACGGTGGGAATGGCCCAGGGGATCAAAATGGCGGCGCGCACGAGACCGCGTCCGCGAAACCGTTCGTGAATCACCAATGCAATCACCAAACCGCAGGCCAATTCCAGCATCGTTGAGAGCACCACGAAAGCCAGGGTGACGAACACCGCTTGGTGTGCGACCGGATCGCGTAGGAGGTTGAGATAATTCTCCAGGCCGATGAACGAACGGCCGAGCGATGGAATCCCGACGAAGATGTGGTGCAGGCTGAGCCAGAACGAATCCAGTACGGGGTACAAGGCAAAGACGAGCGTGACGAGCAGCGCGGGCGCGACCATCGTCCAGGCCGCCAGGCTGTCGCGATGCCGGGCGATGAGCGGAGGGAGGTTCATGGCGCAGTCCTCGTCAGCGCGAGTAGCCGATCGATGTGGGCGTCGGTGAGCGCCGCTTCTTGCGCGAGGTCGAGGTCGTCGATGGCCAGCGCGCGGCTGAAATAACGTTGCAGCAGATGTGAGAGAGCGGGATACACCGGTGAGCGCGGGCGCGCCGTCGCCGACTGCAGGACGGCGAAGTGGTTACTGATCTGTGGCATCGTAGTCAGCAGGTCGGGATCGGCAAACAGCGCCTGACGCGAGGGAGCGATGCCGGCCTCTTGCGCGAACTTTTTTTGCATGGCGTGGCTGGAGAGAAATTCGATGAGCGCCCAGGCTTCGTCCGGGTGTTGCGAATAGGCGCTGATGCCGTACAGCCATCCGCCGAGCGTGGCAGCATGCTGCCCGGCAGCAAAGCCGGGCAGTGACGCGACGCCGACCTTCCCGACAACAGTCGAACGAGTCCGGTTGTTGGCGAGCTCCCAGGCATAGGGCCAATTCCGGTGAAAGACGGCGTGACCCTGGAGAAACACGGAGAGAGATTCCGGTTCTTGATAGGTCAGTGCCGCGCGTGAGGTGAGCCGTCCGATCACCCGGTCGCGGACGAACTGCACGGCTGCAAGGGCTTCGGTTGTGGCCAATGTCGACTTCGTCCCATCAGGTGACAGCAGTGCGCCGCCATGCCCTTCGATGAATTCCAACATGTGACAGACCAGGCCTTCATATTGTTTGAACGGCGCCGAATAACCGCGCAACGTTGGGTTGGCCTGTTGTTCGCCGGCGACTATATGCCCTGCCTGTTGAACGAGTTCGTCCCAGGTGGCCGGTGCAGTGAATCCGTACTTACTGAGAAGGTCCGTGCGATAGTAAAGCAGGCCGGCATCGATTCGACTCGGGACCCCGTACACATGTTCGCCGTATCGACCGACTGCCACGGTGGCCGGAAGAAATTCCTCGCGCATGGCCGGTGAAAATCGGCCGTCGAGCGAACGGGCCCAGCCGGCAGCGGCAAACTCCGGCACCCAAATCACATCCATGAAGAACACGTCCACCGTGGCATCGCGATTCTTCAGCTTTTGCGTCAGGAGATCGTGGTAGGCCGTCGACGAATGGGGTGCGAGTTCCCGCACGACCGAGATGTGCGGATGAGCCTTGGTGAATCCGGCGATGGCCTCGTCCCACACGCGAGAATGATCGGGTTTCCAGGAGACGAAGCGGAGTGTGACGGGATGGGTAGACGGAATCTCTGACTGATCGGTCGGTGGTTGAGCCCGCACCGCTGGCGTCACCCAACAGACGGTCAGCAGGGGCAGCAGCAGGCAGATGGCTGTGGTCGGTGCGCGAAGGGCGTGACCGAACGAAACCGGCAGGCGCCGAGCGGCAGTACACAGATCGGTTTGAGGTCCACGCACCTCTCCAGATGAATACCCCCGCATCGTCTTCTTTATACACAGGGCAGGAGACGTGACGCAAAGGGTTGCGACGCGGAGTTGCGGAGTCGAGACGTGGTTGTCTCTGAATGCCGCGTCAAGGAAAGAGACAATGGTGGCAGAGAACGGCTAGGAGCCTGTCCGACATTGCGGTTCGTGACGAGGCGAAGGAGATGCGGCCAAGTGCGAGGCCGCAGG
>JACQHN010000597.1 GCA_016199015.1 Nitrospira defluvii | reverse complement strand
TGCGGCGGGAAGAGTCGATCCTGCTCGCCCCAGAGGATAAGGGTGGAGTGGCGGATTTCGTTGAGCCTGGTCGCAAAGTGTTGTTCCCACAAAGGCAGACTGTCTCGGATCGACAGCAGAGGCGCAACGATGCCCGGGTGCCGTCGATTGCGATTCGAACGATCGAGGACCGCAGGGGTGAGCAATCCATGGTCAAACACAATCTCCTTGAGGACCGCGTCCGTGCCGGTGCCTGGGAACAACCAGTTGCCCAGACGGGCCAGCCAGACCGGCAGGCGCGTGTTCACCGCGCGTTGCATCAGCGGGCTGGCCAGGCGTTCTCGCACATGGTCGGGTAAGCCGTCGATCAACACCAGCCGATCGACCCGCTGCGGGTGGGTCAACGCCATGCCGATCGCGACACCGGCTCCCATGGAGTTGCCGACCAGCGTGGCAGTGGAGAGGCCCAGCCTGTCCATGAGGCCACGGACTGATTCGATGAGATCTTCCGGCCGATAGTCGAGATCCGGCTTATCGGAGAGGCCAGAGCCGATCAGATCCGGCGTGATGACACGGAAGTGGGCGGCCAAGGGCAGCTGCTGATACTCCCATTGCCACATAGATCCGCCATAGCCGTGGATCAGGATAAGTGGCGGGCCCTGGCCTTCGTCGAGATAGGCGATACGCTGGCCATTGATTGAGGCGGTCTTGATGGGAAATCGCTGGATGCCGTCGAACCAGGGAGGAATGTCTGGAGTTCCCGCACAACTGCTCATAAGGACCGCCGCGACACAGACAGTTGCGAGAGTGGTCGATGCGAGCGTTGTCAGCCGGGCGAGCCACGCCGGGAGCATGATCGACTACTCCAGTTGCATGACGGTCTCGTCGATCTTGACGTTGTCTCCCTCGGCGACGAGGATGGCCGTCACCCGTCCATCCATGGGCGCAGGGACTTGGCTCTCCATCTTCATCGCTTCGATGATCAACAGCGGATCGCCGGTTTTGACCTGAGCGCCTTCCGCCACCAGCACCTTCACGACGCGGCCCGGCATGGGAGGCGCGACGTCACCGGGCTTGGTAGGCTTGGGACGCTTCGGCTTGGCCGTGCTGCCGGTCGCGGGTGCTTCGGGTACACCGGCGAGGACTTCCTGCAGCGGCTCAAGGGAGACTTCCTGCAGACGGTCGTTGACGCGGATGTAGTAAGGCTTACGACCGTCGGTGGTCCGGCCCGAGCCGGAGACGACGACGTGGTACGTTTCGCCATGCACGGTGATGTTAAATTCTGCCGGGGCGAGATGGAGGTCGTGCGCCACGGCCGGACCTTTGGTTTCGGTCGGCTCAAGCGGCTCGGCCTGAAGTTCGCCGCGCTCCCGCGCCTCGAAAAAATCCCTGGCGATCGCCGGAAACAGCGCGAACGACAATTGATCCTCTGGGGTGGTGGCCGTCTCGGGCATATCTTTCTTGAGCTTCTCGAACTCCGGCTCCAGCCGATCGGCCGGCCGCCCCTTGACCGGTTCTTCGTCGCCGATCGCCCGCGCCATGACGGCCTTGTCGAGCGCGCCTGGCGCACGCCCGTACAGCCCCAGGAAATAGTTCTTGGTCTCGGTCGTAATGACTTTGTAGCGCTCGCCCTGTTCGCCGGTCAGCACGTTCAACGTTGCTTGCGTGCCGACGATCTGACTGGTCGGTGTCACGAGCGGGGGATAGCCCATTTCTTTGCGTACACGAGGCACTTCGTCGAGGACTTCCTTCATGCGATCGATCGCATTCTGCTCGGCCAACTGCGCGGCGAGATTCGACAACATGCCGCCGGGAATTTGCGAGGTGAGAATTTCGGCATCCACGCCGGTAAAGTCGCTTTCGAACTGCCGGTATTTCCGACGCACGTTGCGGAAGTGTTCGGTGATCGGTTCGAACTGCCGCAGGTCCAGGCCGGTATCATAGGGCGTATTGCGCAAGCTGGCGATTAAGGTTTCGGTCGGCGGATGTGACGTGCCGCCCGCCAGCGGGGAGACTGAGGTGTCCAACATGTCCAATCCACCCAGGATCGCCATGAGGGACGACATCGAGGCCATCCCGGAGGTGTAGTGGGTATGGAGGTGGATGGGCACCTTCACGGCGGCCTTGAGCCGGCGCACGAGCTGGTAGGCGTCGAGCGGGGCAAGCAGGCCGGCCATGTCCTTGATGCAGAGCGTATCGGTACCCAGATCTTCCAACTGCTTGGCCATCGACACGAACCGATCGAGGCTGTGGACGGGGCTCACGGTATAGCAGATCGTCGCCTCGACATGTTTGCCGCAGGCCTTCACCTCGCGGATGGCACGGTCGAGGTTGCGGACATCGTTGAGCGCATCAAAAATACGGAAGACGTCGATCCCGTTGGCCGCGGACCGTTCAATGAACTTGTCGAGGACGTCATCGGCATAATGCCGATAGCCCACGAGGTTTTGCCCGCGTAGCAACATCTGCAGCTTGGTGTTGGGCATCGCCTCGCGCAGGGCGCGTAGCCGTTCCCAGGGATCTTCCTTGAGGAACCGGAGGCAGGTATCAAAGGTGGCGCCACCCCAAACTTCCAAGGACCAATATCCGATCGCGTCCAGCTTCTGGGCGATGGGGAGCATGTCCTCCGTTCGCATCCGCGTTGCCAGCAAGGACTGATGCCCGTCGCGGAAGGCCACGTCGGTCAGCAAGAGTTTCTTTCCCAGCGCAGCCTCCAAGGCAAACTCCGGCTTCGCCGGGTGCACGTTCCTGACGCGGCGCGCTGCAGCAGACTGGACAGGTTTGGCGGACGGTTTCTTTGACGGGCGTTTCTTGGGGGCGGCTTTCTTGGTCTTTTTCGTTGCCATACTGGCGGCCTTGGGCGGCGGATCCGCTTACGTGACAGGGTTAAGGTGTTGCTACCTGGTGGCTGGGGAGGTCAGAGCCCTTCGTAGGCGGCGATCGCTGCGGAAATCGCCAAGACCAGGTCCTCAGGCTCCTCGGACTCTTCGTATTGATACAGATCGGGATGGGTATCCAGGTAGGACGTGTCGAATCGTCCGGCCTGAAAATCTTGCTCCATCATAATGTTTTTCATGAACGGAATCGTTGTCTTCACCCCCCGCAGGACATATTCCTCCAGCGAGCGCCGCATGCGGCTGACGGCTTCTTCCCAGGTGCGTCCGCGGACAGTGAGTTTGGCCAGCAGCGCGTCGTAGTAGGGCGGAATCGTGTAATCGCGATAGACGGCGCCGTCGATCCTGACTCCGATGCCGCCGGGTGAGAGATAGGCCGTGATGGTCCCGGTGCAGGGCATGAAATTGTTACGCGGATCCTCGGCGTTAATGCGGCACTGGATCGCATGGCCCTGCAGCGTGACATCCTTCTGGCGAATCTCCAACGGTTTGCCGGCGGCAATGGAGATTTGATTGCGGACGATGTCGATGGCGGTGATCTGTTCCGTCACCGTATGTTCGACCTGGAGCCGCGGATTCATTTCGATGAAGTAGAAATGCCCCTCCTGGTCCAGGAGAAACTCGACCGTGCCGGCATTGTCGTAGTGCACCGCTTTGGCGATGGCAATGGCGGCGTCGCCCATCTGCGCGCGCAGTTTCGGTGTCAGTACGAGCGAGGGGGCAATCTCGATCAATTTCTGGTGCCGGCGCTGGATGGAGCAATCCCGCTCCCCCAGGTGGATGATGGTGCCGTGTTTGTCGCCCAGAATCTGAAACTCAATGTGATGCGGGCGCTCAATATATTTTTCGATGAACACGCCACCGTCGCCGAAGGCCGCCTGAGCCTCCCGCGCCGCGACTTCCATATTGTCGCGCAGCTCCTGATCGGACCGTACGACCCGAAGCCCGCGTCCCCCGCCGCCGGCGTTGGCTTTGATCATCACCGGGTAATTGATGCTATGGGCGAATGCCAGAGCCTCTTCGACATTTGTCACTCCGCCTTCGGTACCCGGCACAATGGGCACGCCGGCCTGCTTGGCGATCTCTCGCGCCTTCACCTTGCTGCCCATGAGGTGAATGGCTTCCGGGGACGGACCGATGAAGGTAATGCCGGAGGTTTGGCAGAGCTGGGCGAACTTGGCGTTTTCCGAGAGAAAGCCGTATCCCGGATGGATCGCATCGGCGCCGATGCGCTTGGCGATCTCCACGATCTGTTTCCCGTCCAGGAAGCCTTTGACGGGGCCCGGACCTACGAGGTAGGACTCGTCGGCTTTTTTGACGTAGATGCCGGAAGAATCTGCTTCGGAATAGATCGCCGCCGTCGCGATGTTGAGCTCGCGACAACCACGGATGATGCGCATGGCGATTTCGCCACGATTGGCAACCAGGATCTTCCGAAACATGATGGGATTGCGAGAGGATTGGAGCCGCAGCTCACCTCTGGTTCGCCTCCAAAAAAGATCGCGTAACCTAGCATAGGGTCAAGAGAGTTGTCGAGACGAACGAGGACGACACGCGGAATGCAGGAGGGGGCACAATAGGGGACAGGAAGTGGTGGGCCTCCTGCCCCGAGGCGATCTTACTTGGTTTGTATGAGCACCGGCTTGGACTGGGCACTGCCTCCGCCGGCCACGACGATGATGAAGGACATGCCGGCCTTCGCCTCCGGCACCACGGCTTCGATGGTGGTGTCATTCAGAAATTGATAGTCGACCTTTTCTTTGGAGGCGGCACTAAAGGTCACGCCGTGGAAGCACTCCTTGCTGCCGAAATTTTCGCCTTTGATCGTGACCTTCTGACCTGGCTTGGCTTCATCTGGCTCGACCTTGGCGATGGAGGGGCGCTTCGAGCGATCGCAGACCGGATCTTTTTCCACCTTGCTGGCGTCGAATCCCTTGATGGATTCCGTGTCAAACAGGGAAAACCCGGAGCCCTCCACCATCGCTCCTTCTTGAGCGTGGCCCGCGTGGATGGCAACGAACGTAAAGCCCAGGACGAGGGCAATGATGGACATGATCATAGTGCGCATGGATGCCTCCTTCATGGAGATGATGTCTTCGTGAGCGGTGTATAGGATTCGCTGATGATTTTTTGCCCGTCATCCGACAGGGCGAATTGCTCGAATGCCTCGACGAGCGGGTCAGGATCATTGTTCGAGAGCAACAAGACCGGTCGGCGTAGCGGATAACGTCCATCCTTGACGGTGGGTGTTTCCGGCTCCACCTTGTCCACCGGCAAGAGGCGAACGGGCACGCCGGAGGCGACGGCCTCCAACGCTTGGCCGAGGGAAACATAGGCGACGGCCGAGTGAGGCGGGAGCGTGCCGGCGATTGTCTTGATGACTTTTTCGTCTTTGGCGATGACTTTGGTGCCTTCGGGAATCTTGCCGGCGATGCCCAGCTGTTGCTCGAAGGCGTCGCGATTATTTTGATTGCGCGGCCGGTCGATCAGGAGAACTTTCGTATCCGGCCCGCCCAGATCGGCCCACATCTTAAATTTTCCCGAAAACAGCTCGGCGACCTCTTGTTTGGTGACTTCCTTCGTGAAGTTCGACCGGTGCACCATGATGGTGATTCCGTCCCAGGCAATTTGGAGAGATCGAAGACCGGCTTCCGTGGTCCCGGCGACGGCGATCTTCGCCTGGTTGGTTTTGACCATGTCTATGGGTTTTGAGTTGTCATCCCACATGACGTCGACATAGGCACGGGGATTGGCTTTTTCGAAGGCGTGGGCCAGCGATTCCATCATGCGTTGTTCGGGGCCGTGGCCGACGATGATTAATGATCCAGCCACCTCGGCTGAGGCCGGCTGGGCAATGAGGCAGAAAATGAGGCAGAATAGGGCGGCATAGACAAATCCGCTGATACGGGTGTACATGCTGAACGCTTCTCCCTGTCAGTTCTGACCGGTATGCTGCCCAGCCAGACGGCGTGAAGAGGTGGGCGAAACGCGTGACCGGCCTTCGTCATGTTATTTCAAGAGCCGTTACCTTCAGTGGAGGTGGGGCTTCCATCACCGGACATCATATCCGACGTGACATCCACCCGTTTGCCCATGGCGGGAGGAAGTTTGGAAAACCGATCCATACGCTCGTGCAGCATGTTGTAGGCCTTCATTTCCTCAAAGCCTGGCTTATGGGTGCCTTTTACCTTGGAGGCAAACGCAGACAGCACCCTGGTGGCGCCGATTCCTTTGCACTGTGGACAGGCGGTATCTTCCGGCCTCGCATGGATGGATTGGGTGGCCTCAAACTGGTGCGTGCATTGTTCGCAACGATATTCGTAGACCGGCATAGCCGACTCCTTAGATAAAGCCCCATGGCCGAGCGCCGGGGGGGTAAACCTGGATAAAGCGGTTCCCCTGATGGTAACGCTTGACCCTGTGCATATCTTTGCACTATTGTACCGAAAATTTGTGTCGAAACGCGAGTCACAATTGGAGGACGGTTTCAAATGCCCCTGTTAATTCGGAAGTACAAAGGCAACAGTGGTGTCATGCAGGAAGAACGGATCGATGATCCGGACCGGATCGAGCGCTACATGCGTCTCTTTGACAAGGATGACGTCAAGAAGCTAGAGACGGGCGTCAAGACCGTGATCGAGAAGGATGAGTGGCTGCTCCTGCCCTAGGGCGACCTCCTGGTTTCATTACATAACCTCACGTTCATCATCGTCACTGATTCGCTGCGGCAAGGCGCCTCCGGCGCATTGCCCTCCTGCCTTTTCGCATGATAGGGTGTCCGCCAGCGACAGTGACGCAGGCATTAGACGGGGTATCATGGTCTATTGGCTTCATATTGCACGGGCGATCGATCGAGTCACGCTCCACCGGGATCGTTGCTCGGAAGTGCCTTCCAGCGTGTCGAGCAGTGATTTCTGGGAGGGGGGCTGGTTCGACTACCCGGACAAGGAACGGGCGCTCGCGGCTATGGAACAGGCCGGCACCAGCGACGAACGTAAATGTGCGCTCTGCAAACCGTAAGGTCAGGAATGATGAATCATGAATGTTGAATGATGAATGGGGGATCTAAGGGACGTCCCGGTCTCCTCAATTCAACACTCAGCATTCTTCATTCATAATTTCTGCTCGCCATGCCTCAACTCGCGCTACTCCTCACAACCATTGTGTGGGGAGCGACGTTTCCGGCCACCAAAGCGGCGCTCGAACAAATCTCGCCACTCTCGTTTCTCTTCTTGCGGTTTTTCCTTGGCATGATCGTCGTGCTTGCGGTCCTGTTGCTCGTGCGACGGCGGCTGGTGAAGGATTCTTTTACGTTGCGGATCAGCTTGATCGCGACGGGCTGGCTGTTTCTCGGTTATGTGCTGCAGACGGTTGGACTTCGCTTCACGACGGCATCCAATTCGGCCTTCATCACGGTGCTCTACGTCGTGTTCGTTCCGCTGTATTTGCGCCGCCTGGGTGTGCACACCTGGGTGTCCAATGGGATTGCGCTGGTCGGACTGTGGTTTCTCGTTCGGCCG
>JACQHN010000600.1 GCA_016199015.1 Nitrospira defluvii | reverse complement strand
GGCTTTTCGCCCCGTCTCGCCGAATTGGCGCAACGCGTGTTCGCCGACCGCCACATCGATGCACGCACGAAGCCAGGGAAATTGGGTGGAGCCTACTGTTACAGCGTGAACCCCGGGCTGACGCCATACGTGATGCTGAATTTCACCGGTGAAGCCCGCGACATCGCGACGATGGCCCACGAGTTGGGCCATGCCGTCCATGGCATGATGGCCGAGCAGCACAACGCATTCACCTTCCACTCAACATTGCCGCTGGCGGAAACGGCTTCGGTGTTCGGCGAGCGGATTCTCTCGGATGCCTTGATGGCCTCGGAAACCAGCAAGCCGGTGAAGCAAAGCCTGCTTGTCAACCAATTGGACGACATCTATGCCACGGTCATGCGGCAGGCGTATTTTGTCGCCTTCGAACGGACCGCCCACGACATGGTGGCGCAGGGCGCGACGACGACGGACTTGGGGAAGACCTATCTGACGCTGCTCCGGCAGCAATTCGGAAAATCGCTGCGGGTACCGCAGGAGTTCCAATGGGAATGGCTCACCATCCCGCACATCTACGCGAGTCCGTTTTATTGCTATGCCTATAGTTTCGGCAACTTGCTCGTGCTGGCGCTCTATCGCATGTACCAAGAGCAAGGCAGCGGGTTTGTCCCCAAATATCTGGAGCTGCTGACGGCGGGCGGCTCGAAGGCTCCACAGGCGATCCTTGCGGAGGTGGGTGTCGATATGAACTCCGAGACCTTCTGGCAATCCGGATTCGATGCCATTTCGGGGATGGTCGACCAGCTTGAACAGACGATGAGATAACGAATGGACGTCGCCCTCGGCCCGCATGACGCAGTCGAGGGCGACGCCGGCCGTTAGCCCGCATTCTTCACGAGGGTTCGTGACGAAACCGCCGAGACGCCACGCGAGATTCGCGACGCGAATAACAATGAGCGTCACGCTTGCGGACGCCGCCGCGCCGGTGAGGCGGCAGTGTCTTGCGCGTGGAGCCGCGTGGAAGGCAGGCATCCCTGAACCGGATGTTGACTGACCAAGCGGCGAACCCGCCCGCCGGCAGGCTTGTCGTAGCGGCATATCGGCGGAGGCAGTAGCAGCCTTCGTGAATAATGCAGGCTAGATGCGCGCGGCAGATTTGTCCGAATCGGCGGCGTTCCCCAAAATTTCTCGCTCCGCCTGCAACCAATCGTGCAGATGATACCCGTCCAGGCAACCACGTTGGACGTACAGCTCATGAGCCCGTGCCGCGATCCGGACCTGCAGGTCCTGTACAGGCCCTGGGCTTTTGGCGCGCGTGGAAGGTTTTGCAGCCCGTTTCGCCGGACGCGTGGCGGCCTTCGTCGGCGCCGTCTTTTTCTTCATGCGTTCTCCTCAATACCTGGTTCCAGTCGCCGCACCCGACATCTCACGGGACAACTCACGCGCGACTCCTGGCTGCACAATAACATATTCTGAGTGATTCTGATAACGCAGCAGGACCTTGCCTTCCCGACTCAATCGATCCACCGTCAAGAACATTTGATTCACGGTGAGGGCCGGTAGGTTGCGGAACAACTCTTCCATCGGACTGATCCAATGCTGCTGCAAATACTGCAACACAGCGGTTTCAACGTCCTTGTTGTAATCCATGTGACCCTCCTCAATTGAGTCCCCTGTTCGCCATGTCGAGCCGCCGAGTGAAATCCCCTGGGCCGCTCCCCCTCCTGTCACAGGGGATCACCCTCTGGCAACCGTTACTGAACTGCGCTCGGCACCCCTCGGCTTTCTACCTCCTCCGCCCCCTGCTCAATCTGCGCTGCCGCGACGCGCAATTGCCGGGCAAGCGCTCGTCGCGGCTGTATCAACCTGGCACTGGTGGCGATTGGTGCTGTAACAACACTTCGGCCTCCACGTCATGGCGATCCGCGAATGGCCGCAGTTCCTGTGCTTCCTCCCGCCACTGGAATCCGCTATCGACTGCCCCGCCGATTGCCGCCGTCCGCGCCAGGCTGGACGAGATCGGCATGGACCTGTGGTCAGAAAATCCTGTGCAACCAGCGAAGGAACACAATGCGAGAGCAATGCCCGTCTGTATCACGAATGGCTCATGATCGGGACTCCTTTCCCTCTCTCCTTTGGTGAGAGATAATGGATTGCAGTTCTTCGCGCAGCCACGCATCCCTAAGCTGAAGCAATAGGTATTGAGGAATAGCTCTCTGCGCCCTTCACCTTCTTGATCCGCGATCGCCATGATACGTATCAAACGGATCTATAGTGAACCGAGCCCACACGACGGGGTTCGCATTCTGGTCGACCGGGTGTGGCCGAGAGGTCGCAGCAAGGAGCAGGCACGGCTCGATGAATGGCGGAAGGATCTGGCGCCGAGCACGGCCCTCCGCAAGTGGTTCGGCCATGATCCCCGAAAATGGATCGAGTTTCGCACCAGATACCGCATGGAACTGAGCCAGCCGGAACAGAGTGCGGCGCTCAAGGAACTTGCGCGGCGCGCTGGCACACAGACCATCACGCTGCTCTACGGTACGTCGAATGCTGAACAGAATCAGGCGGTCGTGCTGAAGGAACTGCTCGATGGAATGAAGTAAGCAATACACTCACACCTTATTCTGTGCACCAAGCTGGAGAGTAGCTCTATCGTTTCGGAGAACATGCCGGTGGCGGTTGGAAAGCAAAGACGGACTGGGCTAGAAAAATACGAAGAGCGGAGAGGATATCGGAGACTGACGCACAGTTATAAAATCAATCTTCACAGTAAGCGAGAATCACGCCCAGGAGTAAGGGCCCCGTCGAACGCTGCCTTAGCTGGTGAGCCCCCAGGTGCTCCAGAGTGCAACGGCGGCCACTGCCAACATCACCCAGGCTAATTCCCTATCTCCGACTTTTTTGATCATCCGTACCATGATTCAGCTCCTTTGCTTCCGGTTCGTTGCGACCAATACCGGCTAATTTAGCAAGGCATATGCCATTGCGATTAGGCTGAAATTCACGTCTTTTCGGCTATCAAATGTAGGAAATCGAGCGAATTCGCACAGGTCGCACTGTGCGAATCACCCCCAGGGTTCTGTTTCCTAGCAAGGAATTACGGGAGTAAGCCGGCTTGAGCGAGGTAGAAGAATGGACGTTTCAACGGGCTGATTTAGAGGATGGGGCAAGCGCCGCGTTCTAGCCCACATTATTCATGACGGTTCGTCGCGAAACCGCGCAGTCGCGTGCGAGACGGGCATGCGGAGC
>JACQHN010000599.1 GCA_016199015.1 Nitrospira defluvii | reverse complement strand
GGGCCTCCGCGTCGAACTGGAGGAAACCCCGGACGCCATTGTCGGACAAATAGTCGTTGAGGCGGGCGTCACCATCGCTCAGCCGATTCACATGTGCTTCGGCCTGACCCACCCCACGGGGGTGCAGCGGATCGCCATCGACGTGCAGATGCAGGAAGGGGCACAGGCACGAGTCCTCTCCCACTGCCTCTTCCCCGTCGCCCAAGCAGCCCAACATCGCATGCAGGCCGTGATGACGATCGGTTCCGGAGCGTCGCTGACCTATACCGAAGGCCACTACCATGGCCCCCATGGCGGTATGCAGGTGCTGCCTCATGCCACCATCAAGATCGGCCGCGGGGCCCGCTATTTTTCAGACTTCTCATTGCTGTCCGGTTCAGTGGGCACCCTCGACATCGATTATTTCGTCGAGGTGGAGGAGGAGGGCCTCGCCGAACTCAGCGCGAAAATCTTTGCGCACAAGACCGATAACATCAGCCTGAAGGAAGCGGTGATTCTTCGGGGGAACGATCACGTAGTCTCATCAAAACGCGCGTGGTGCTGGAGAACGAGGCGCGCGCCGAGATCACCGGCATCACCGAAACCCATGCGAAAGGGGCCCGAGGTCACGTGGATTGCATGGAAATCGTGCAAGGCCGGGCTCAGGCGAGCGCGATCCCGATCGTGAAGGTCTTTCACCCGGAAGCAAAAGTCACCCACGAAGCCGCCATCGGGAGCGTGGACAAGAAAGAATTGGAAACGCTGATGGCCCGAGGACTGAATCCTGAGCAGGCGGTGGAGCTGATCGTGAGCGGGATTCTGCGGTAGGATGGGGCTCACTCCGACAAACAGGACCCCCTGGTCATTCCGCTGAATTCTACGAGGGCGCGGCTGCAGGCTCCCGGTCGTCTATAATGGCCCCGCACTCAAGGCATCGATACCGGGGAGATTCTTTTTCATCATCAGATTCTATCCGATCGATGAGTCGCCTGTGGAGACAGGTGAGCGTCAGTGTCCTGGTCGGATCGAGATGAGGGCTATGCATAGAGACCTCCCCGAATCGCGGCGGGCAATAAACACGCTGTTCCTTACCGAATCCAGAGCAACCCTAGCAGATTGATGCAGACTTAGCACTACGAACTTTCCGCATGCTTCTGTAGAATCTGATCAACACAACCATTTGGAGTCTGAACAATCCCAACACCTATGTACCGATATCTTCACATGGCCCGGATTCCAGCATACGGAAAATCCTGAACCAGGTTGGATTCTCCAATGGATCGACATTCAGCCGGACTCCTACAATCGCAAGCTACTTCCGTACCTGTTTCCGTCTCAAACCTATCACCCCACCTTGTAACGGGGCTACCGCCATCGGTAGGCAGAGCCAGCACGGCACGTGTTCGTGACACATAACGAAGCACGCATCGCCTTCGACTCAACCAAGCCTGTCGGGGACAACCTTGCGGCCTCGGAAAGAAGCGCAAATTCGACAGCCTCCTTCCTTGCGAGGCGAAGGAGCGTCACCAGCCTTTCCAAAAAGAGCTGCTCGTCGGCTTCCGTACGTATGAACGGTCCGCACCCTCCCATGAGAGCAGACGAATGGAACACGAGATTCAGGATTTCATAGCCCTGATTCCTCATCTGCCGCACGAGCTGAATCATTCTGGCGGGAGTTTCCATTTCTGGAGAAAGCCAGACCTTTCTCAGTACGTGCAATCGGGAGAGAAAACCGCCGAGTCTGAGCCCGCGAAACGGGCCACTTCTAAGCCTTTGCGCGAGCCTGGCACAGACCTGAAACTCGCCATGGAGGTAGCCGATAGTGACCGGGATTTCTGCAAGACCGCCCTTGAGATTCCCGTCAGTGGCAGACTCCTGCCTGTACATATAGGGTTGAGGGGAGACATACGAAAAGTCTGGGCCAGACTCCTGTGCCCACGAGGTATACGGCGTGATAGACGTGTCGATACGATACCCGAGCCGCACGATGTTCCTGGCAACTTCCGTATCGAATCCCCAGCGTCCGCTACGAAACGCGATGGGAGTCATGGCGAAACTGTTTTGAATGGCTTCGTGCAACCGTTGCAACTTCTCAAACTGCAAGGTCGCCGGCAAGTTGCAGAGCATGCTGCTATGCTTATTCAGAGATTCTTCATAAGGCGGGGTATTCCAGGGATGACAATGCGCCCCGATTTCGCAGCCACCCCCTTCCATGATTTCCCGCAAGATTGCGACTGCATGCGGGTCACTCACCACGGGATAGGTCAGAAGGTACGTAGGAATGATGCCGAACTCACTGAACAGCTTCTGGAGGATCGGGAGGCGGCGCACGTTGTGTACCGTCGCGTAGCGTGGCGGTGTGATGCCCCATTGGTCCTCTTCGACATCGACCGTGACAACCAGTTTCACAAGCCACTCCTTCTCACCAATACACCATTCCAACCGTCCCTCACGCTACCTCACCAGTATTTTGACTGCTTGCTTGGCGCTCTCCAACAGCTTGAGCGCGAAGGACCGAGCATGCCTGTTGTAGTACCGTAGCGTCACCGTCCTTCGAATGTCGGTGGCGCACTCGAGCTTGTAAAGTTGTGCCCCTTGCAACAGATCGACCGTCTGCTCGCCGTCACGGATTGCTTCTTCAATTCGGTGAGACAGCAGGAGCAGGCCGGGACTGGCCTTAGGAACGGCTGCCGGATCGAACCCGGGCAGATAGAAGTAATAGACCCCCTGATAGACAAATCCATAGATTGCCGCAAGGGGCTGATCATCCAGCGTCAACAGATCGATACTGATCCGACCTCGCTCGCTCAGGACCTGGACGATTTCCCTGTGAAACCGCTTGGAGCGTTCAGTTGCAAAGACGCCTCCGTTGGAATCAGCACTCCATCGCTGTTGGTGCAGGGTCATCAGCCAATCGAAGGCTGTCTCAACGTCGGCAGGGCTCGTGGCCCGGGAGTACTCCACCCGTCCAGCTCGTTCAAGGCATTTCCTCTTTCGTTGCAAGGTATACCGTCTGTTCCGTCCAAGGGCGGCCCGATAGCTGTCCAAATTTCCGGACAATCGAATCACAGGACAGCAGGTCGTACTCACCACCTCTCCGACCTTACCGGCCTCGTCGAATAACTCGTTCCACAGATCGATCGTGCAAGATTCGGCAGGCACCTCGGAGAGCGTGAACACATCCCAATCCCCCTGCGCGTCGTTGAACAAGTACCGGTAGAGGCTCTGGAGCACGGCGCGCTTGTGCTTCTCGTTTGCGATGACATCGAGGCATGACGAACAGACGGTTTCGCTGCCCAGGAATCGCAATTCTCGGAAAGGGATCACGCCTTGAGCCCTCGTCCTGCGGAGATAGAACGGCGCGATGCCGACCAGACGAGCGCAGTCGTCGAACAGCAAAAGAATCCTGAGCTGCTCACCTCTGAGATAATGTTTCGCCCAGAGATACAACCACTCCCAGGTGAGAAAAAGGCTGTGACCTGGCACGGTTCGGAGCAGCTGTTCCCATTCCTGGGCCAACCCTTTGAATTCCTCAAGGGAAGTCACGGCGCGGATGGTGAGTGGGGCGGTCACGCTCATGGGAGATACTCTCGCATGAGAGGGAACAGGGTGCCGGCAAACTCTTCCTGCGCCTTCCACTGCTCTTCGCTCTGATCTTTCCGAGGCTCAGCAGACAACAGCACGAGGGCCCCATCGGTTCGCCCGCGCAGAAATGCCTGTTTGATCGTTGCCAGTTTCGCCTGAAAGCGATCGGTATAGCTCATCCCATTGATGTGGTACCAAAACACAGCCGGAGTCTTTCGATGGCTCTTGTCGATGAACGTGCGATTCGCATGAAGTGCGATCGCGCCGACCTGTAAATCGGTGGCAGTCGCTCTCTCATGAAGAGGCGCGGTTGCCATCCCCACAAGCTCTTTTCCCTGACGTTGGGTTTTGAGGTACGCAATCTCCAACTGCACTCGCCGACCGTCCGGTGCTCGATAGGTCCGTACAAGCGAGGCATCAGCATCCTGTAACTCGACGTGTGATCCGTTGTTCTGACTGCGGTCAACGACCCAATCGCCGAGGACGGGCGACAACATCGCAAGATCCTTTTTCAGTGCCGTCGGCCCGTGATCAAGCTGGTACAGGCCAACCGCCGCCACCGCCAGCGTGATGCTCCCCAGCCACCAGGCACGGTTCCACGCCGCTCCTGAGAAGATGGATCCACCGGAGGATCCCTGTTCCAGAAGCAACGACCCCGTGGGAGCCTCTTTCTCCCATCTGCTCAACAGCCAGGCGCCCACGAACAGGAACGCAAACGCGACCCAATCGACAAATAACCCCTGAAGAATATGGTAGGGGCCGTGAAGATCCTTGCCTCCCGCTTGAGCGTAGACCCCCATGACCGTCAAGCGTATCCAATTAGCCACAATCGCCATCATGACCGAAGATACAACCAAGGTGATCCGGCTCCACCAGGCCCGCAGGGTGAGAGAGGCCAGCGGCAATCCGATGGCCAGAACGGCGATGAGCAATCCCGCTCCGCTGCACTCCCGAGCCACTTCCAGCGTGACAGTCGGCAGAATGATGAAGATATTGTTCTCCAGCAAGACGGGAATTCCGAGTGCCTGCAGGATGGTGACAGACATGCTCGCAGTGAGGAGCTGAAAGGGCCATTCAAGGGGTTCGGTCAGGAGATCGAGGACGGGTGTCATGAAAATCAAATAGGCGAGCGGAAACGCCAGGGCTTTCAGATAGGCATACCCGCACAGCAGCAGCACAAGCCCTGCGAGAACCAGGATCAACGCCAGGCTGCCGGTGGTGATGATGCCGCCGACCTCACTCGCAAGCAGTAGACCTGTGGCGACCATCAGCCAGGGCAATCCCGGCCCCAGCGCTGGGGCAACAGGAATGCGCCGCAGCGCAGGCCTCTGAAGCCAAGCGAGATAGAGACTGACAAGGGGCACGAGGAACCCATGCGAAAAGCCGTACCTCGTCCGCCACAAGTTTACGAGGTCGGCGAAGACGGGGGCGCAGAGCAGTACGAGAGGAATGCCGAGGCCAACGGCTCCCAGCAGAAAGGGAACATGGCCGAGGCGGGTCGCTGTCGAGCCATCGGAGGAGCGCAACGGCTTTGAGGCTTCCACCGCTTGGGAAGGATTGACTAGAGAGTTCTCCACGCACTGGCCTCGCTAGACACTACCACCGGGCGATTCTCGCACGAACAGGCCGTCGAAAAACTATTTCAGCACTCTAAGAATACACAACGGCGGTTCGTCGCGGATGGTGTGAACATACCCTGCAGGATGGTCAAAAAGGGCGTCCAGCGAGGCCGCAGCGAGGTCCACGGCGCGAAGCATAATGAGCGCCACGTCTGTGGACGCCGGCGAGACGGCCGTGTCTTAGAGGCGGAAGCGTACTGTGTCCCGTACGTTGAACCTCTGAGGTGCGCGACGCGACGAAGAAGGAGCGTCATGTTTGCGCACGGGCGCGAGACGGTGAGCGCCCAGTGTCTTACGAAGCTGGCGGACTTTTTCAACATCCTGCTAATCTTCAATCTTGTTCGACGCTAACATCTGGGCAGCACGATCTGCACCGGGAAAACCGCCCGGAATCGATAGGGCTGTTTTCAGCTCGGCAAGCGCCTCCCTCTGCTTTCCAACCTTGGAGAGCGTCATCGCGTGGTGGTACCGGACGACCGGATGCTGCGGGAGCGCCGCCGAGGCTTCGGCGAGGAACGGATAGGCCTTGTCGAACCGGCCCTGCTTGTAATAGACCCACCCGAGCGTGTCTTTGATCGCGGGGCTTGATGGGGCCAAATCCAGGGCAAGGCGTGCGAACCCGAGCGCATCGTTCAGTTCCTGTTGGTCGCTCAGGCTGGCTGCAAGATTGTTGGCGGCGATCACATCCTGCGGGTTAAGCTGAAAGGCCCGACGGTAGTGCGCATTAGCCTCAGTGTTCCGTCCCCGCGAAGCCAACAGAACGCCCAGAGCCGTATGGACATCCGAGTTCGTTTCTTCCTTTTTGAGTGCGGTCTGAAACGCCGACTCTGCCGGAGGGAGCTTATTCTCCAGAACATACAATTGGCCAAGTTCATAATGGACCAGCGCCAGATCCGGCGCGAGTTCGACCGCTTTCCGGAAGGCCTTCTCCGCTTGATCCGTCTTGCGTTGAGCGACGTACAACCGACCGGCGAGCCTCCACAGATTCGGATCACGCGAGGTTTTGGCGAGATATTCCCCGAGAACGGAATCTGCCTTTTGAGCTTGCTTCGACCCCACCAATGCAACCAGGTACTCCTGCAAAATGGCAAGATCAGTCGGGGCCTGCGCGAGGGCTTGCGAGAAAAGCTGCGCCGCCTCGGCCGGCCTTGCTTGCAGCTTGCGGAGAGCCGCCATCTTCACATAACCGACAGGCTGTCCAGGGAGCTGCCGAATAATCGCGCCATACACCTCTTCGGCCTTAGTGAAGTTCTTTCCCGCTACGAGCGCGTCGCCCAACGCTATCGCTGCCCGCAGGTTGGAGGCATCGAGGCTGAGAACCGTTCGGGCTTCTCGCTCGGCCTCGGCAGGCACTTGCTGCAAGAGGTAGAGTTCCGCAAGAGCGAGGTGTACGTGCTGATTCCGAGGGTCGCGTCGAACTGCTTCGAGCAATTCTTCCTTGCCGGCATCCATACGACCCTGCGAAACTCTGATCAGGCCCAGGTACAGGTGCGGCCCGACCAGAGTCGCATTCCTCCCGATGGCCTCTTCGAACAGGCTGACCGCTTGGAGCACCTCGCGCTCCGCGAGGGCGATGCGCCCCTTGAGGTAGATACCGACCGCGTCGTGTCCATCGGCTTCGAGGATCGCGGTCACCAGCGGTTTCGCCCCTGCAATCTGTCCGGCGGCAAGCTTCAGCTCAGTGAGGGCCTTCCGTGCCTTGGTGGAGTTCAGGTCGGCAATGAGTCCGGCCAATTCCTGTTCGGCATCGTCCCGTCGGCCAAGCGCAACATACCGGTCCGCGAGCACCAGTCGGACCTGTTCCTGATCCGGACTCAGCTCGACCGCCTTGCGAAACTCCTTCCGCCCTTCGTCAGGAGTTCCTGTCGCAAACAGGAACTGTCCGAGCGCGATGCGCACATCGGGGGAATCAGGATCGGCTTTGACGGCGCGCTCGTACCACTCGGCGGCCTGCTTCGGCTCATGTTGCGCAAAGTGGATGTTCGCGAGGGCGAGGAGAGGCCGCACCATCGTCGGATCACGCTCGACTGCTTGCTTCAGGAGGCCGATCGCGTCTGCGACCTGGTCAGCTGCCAGAGCCACCCCGGCACGGAGGAGATACCCAGCCGGATGTTGTGGACGAGCGGCGAGTAAGGTGTCTGCGATCTTGCCGACTTCGTC
>JACQHN010000598.1 GCA_016199015.1 Nitrospira defluvii | reverse complement strand
GGTATGCATGGGCTTGTCCGTCACAACAGTCTGTCAGGTGTGCATTGGGTTTCTGCTGGGAGCCGGGACTCTCGCGGTGGTGCCGGTTGAGGCGCAAGAAGTCGCGTCGTCGGTAAGCAAGACTCGTACGATTTCAGGAACGGTTCAGAATCAGGATCTCCGTCGAGTCTCTCAAGCAACAGTGGAAGTAAAGGATCAGGAAGGGACCACCGTCGGGTCGGCCGTGGCGAATGAGGCCGGCGAATTTGCCGTTGAAATCCTTGATGAGGGCACCTATTCGGTCAGCGCAGTGCGAGAGGATTACCGAAGTGAATATGCCATCATTAAAGTAGGTGCAGAGCCGCTCGCTCCCGTCACGCTCACGCTCTCGAAAACCAATGAGATCGCGCTCGAAGTCGTCTCGCCCTTGGCACCGATTCAGTACAAAGCCTCAAGCGAAACCTATGCGCTCAGCCGCAAGGAAATCGAAACCCTCCCTCGTGGGAACAACAATGACTTGCACGACGTGCTTCTCACCATCCCCGGCGCCGTGTACGGTTCACTCAAGCAGGTCCATCTTCGCCAGGACCACGCGAATCTTCAATTGCGGATTGACGGCGTGCCGATTCCTGACACCGTCTCCTCCACGTTTTCCGATGTGATCAGCCCGCGAGCCTGGGAACGAGCTGATATTATCCTTGGCGGGATGGAAGCCCAATATGGCAACAAGGCGGCGGCGGTGTTGGACATCACGACGAAGAGTGGGACGAAGCCGGCCTTCGGATCGATCCAAACCATGGGCGGATCGAACCAAACGCTCAATCCTTCCCTGGAGTACGGGGGCACCATTGGCGAAAAGTTTCGTTTTTATATCCTGAACAGCTACCAGACCACGAACCGCGGGATCGAGCCGCCGACGCTGGGCCATTCCATTTTCCATGGTCAGAGCGAGCGCAATCAGACCTTCATCCGCGGCGACTATCAACATGACAATAAGAACAACTTTACCTGGCTGTTCTTGAACTCAGTCGCCAAGTATCAGATTCCTACGACGCCTGGTCTTGAGGTGGATCCCAGCGGGCAGATGCTGCCGCTGCTCCAGGCGAGCCGGCCGGGATTTACTCCCGTGGCCTCACAGGCGATCAATGAATTTCAGAAAGAGAACAATCAATACGGCCATATGGTGTGGCGGCATGATGTGAATGCGAGCAACTTTTTCAGCCTGGCAGGATATGTCCGCCATACGCGGGCGACGTTCAAAACGGACCCGCTCAACGTGCTGGCCTATACCGCCGATCCAGCGGAGCCGTTTTCGGCGTCGGATCAGGATCGCAATGCCTATTCGACCGGCCTGCGTTTCGATTACACCTATGCGCATAGCAAGGAGCACCTCATCAAGACCGGATTCCAGATCGACCGGACCCAGTCGGTGAACAAGACGCGACTGTTTACCTTGGCCGACGATGGGGCGGGGAATCCCATCGGTGACCTGCTCAGCCTCAATGCCGACAACCGCCAGGTCGGCTATCGCCAGGAATTCTGGATCCAAGACCAGTGGAGTCCGAACGATCAGTGGACGTTCAATCTCGGTCTACGCGGGGATGTCGTGCAGTATCAACGGAACGAGGGACAGGTCAGTCCCCGCGTGGGTGTGAGCTACAAGTACAATCCCTCGAACGTCTTTCACGTGTTTTATGGCCGGATGTTCACGCCGCCGAATCTGGAGGCGATTTCCTTCGCGAAATTGAACACCGCCGGCACGAGGGCTCAACCGGACGATACCACCAACAATACGGTCCGGGCGGAACGGGCGCATTATTTCGAGGTCGGCAGCTACCATGCGCTGAACCGCTATGCCACCTTGCAGTTTACCGGCTGGTATAAGCTCAGCAACTTCTTGTCCGATGCCGGGCAGTTCGGCACCACGCCGTTGCTGAACTACTTCGCCTTCGAGCGTGGCTGGCAGCGCGGCATCGACGGCGCCTTGAAACTCCAACTGAGTGACAACCTCACGGCGCGCGGCAATGTGGCATGGGGCCAATGTAAAGGCTATGGATTGCAGTCCGGACACTTCCTTCTGGAGGCGAAGGAAATTGCGGACATCAATTCGCAGGGTGGGGTGTTCTGCGATCACATGCAGACCCTGACGAGTTCGGCGATCGTGAGTTATCGGCTGCTGGAGCGCACGACGTTCACGGGGCAGATGTTGTTTGCCTCAGGATTGCGGACGTCTGAAAACGAGGACGCCAAAACGAATTCCAGCCATAGCCCGTCCTATACGATCTACAATCTCTCGATCGCGCATGTGTTCCCGTTGCCATGGGAAGGACAGAAATTCCTGCTCGGGTTCGATGTCATCAACCTGTTGGATCAGAAGTATTTCATCAATCAGGGTGAAGGTAGTATCGGCCTGGGTGTCGCCCATGCGGGGATGCCGAGATCGTTCTTTCTCCGCGGCCAATGGTTCTTTTAGCCGGATGCTGAAACGGGCCACCAGCTGCGTTCTCGGCTCCACAACATCCTCAACGTAGCGCAAGGCTACGCCTCCGGTGTTGTAGTCGCCTGCGGCCTTGCTGGATGACCCGTTTGAGCATCCGTTATATGAGGAGGATGCGGTGGCGGCGACAGACGTGACAGTTCTTGTGGAACAGCTAGGCGAGCAGACTCGCTGTGCGGTCAAACAACGTACCGCAAGGGTACGCCTCAGTCGCCGAGTTCCCTGCGGCCTTGCTGGACGACCTTGTTGGGCATCTGCTTCTGACTGGGGAAATGCCGCCTTGTTGGATGGCATGTTTGAGCCTTCGGCGAGGACAGAAGTCAAAGAGCAGCTTCCTGTGCTCGTCTCGCGCGCGACTGCGCGATTTCGCGACGAACCGCGATGAATTGCGCGGGCTAAAAAAGAGGCAAGATGGTTTTCACCCCGTTCAGATGATCTATGAAGGACTGGATGGTATAAGGGCGAATCAGAAGCTGCTACACTGCGGCCTTGCGGGATGGCCCGTTTGAGCATCCGTTATGTGAGGAGGATGAGGCGGCAGCAAGGTGGGCATGAGGTAGCTGTACTCGGCCTTGCTGGATGACCTTGTTGGGCAGCTGGTGATATAAGGACAGGGTTGCCAAAGTGTCGAATATGAGGTTTATTGAGCGATGATCTTTTCCCGCGTTATCGCAATCCTTTGTGGACTCTGTCTCAGTTTCCCGGTGGCGGCGCATGCCGTGACCGGTGATGAGGCCACGCATGAGGCGGACCATGCGTTGGATGCGGACATCATCGAATTGCCGGAAGTCCACGTTCACGGTCTGCCGCTGAATAAGGATCAACAGGTGGGGCCGGTGCCTAAATCCACACCCTGGCCGGCGATTCCCGCGTCGCTGGACGGCAAGCCGATCGACGATTGGATGAAGGCGCGCCTGCTCGTCTCAAAGGAGGCGCAGGTGACGGTGGTGGTGTTGGAACCGGCGAAACACCGCGAGCTGACAATCGCCGGCATCATGGCTTTGAACAAATGGACCTTCGCCCCCCAACTCAACGGTGACGATCCGGTCGCCGGGGAACTCACCGTGCGGATTCACTTTCGCGCGCAATAGCCACACGAGATTATTCCAGTTCTGGATCATTTCAATCCAGTATCAGGGAAGTTGAAGCGGTGAGTTGATGATTTTCTTGGGCTGTGTGTGTGGCCCTCGTTGGACTCGCGCAGTGGAAGATCAATTAGCCCTCATCTCTAAAGAGAGAACAAGCGTGCTTGGATGGAGCATTTCAGACCTGCAAAAAAGACTCCCGGTACATTTTC
>JACQHN010000575.1 GCA_016199015.1 Nitrospira defluvii | reverse complement strand
GATGAGGAAATTCTGGCCGAGTCGCTTCAGCGCTGGGGGGAAAGAGGGAGCCATGGTCTCGCGCTGCACCTACCCGGACGTCGGAGGAACCGCTGCCCGGAGCCGTTTTGCGAGCGCCACGAGGTAGGAACGATAACACTCCACCTCGTCGGTGAATTCTTCGATCAGATCGTTGGTGAAGGCCGGGCCAGGGTTCTTGCGCGCCAGCTCATCCGCCTCGTTCTTTCCCGCGAGTTGCTGGAGCAACGTCACCGTGCGGACCTTCCATTGCCCCATGCGTTCCGCGCCCAAGACGGTATTAAAATCCTGCACCGTCCGTTTCGCAATCGCGTCCAGCTCCTTCACCTGTTGATCGATGACTGACGCGGCCGTTTCTGACATGGCAGTGCGCACTCCTCTCTGTTATCGAGACTGTCTTGCGGCAGGTGACCAAGACTGGGCCAGCCGGGCAGCCACCTTCACGGCTTCCAGCAGACTGCCATGTTCGGCCACTCCTTTGCCGGCAATATCATATGCCGTCCCATGGTCCACCGATGTCCGGATGATCGGCAGGCCCACCGTCAGGTTCACACAGGTACCGAAGGCGAGCAGCTTCAGCGGGATCAGGCCCTGATCGTGATACATCGCCACCACGCCGTCGTACGCGCCTCTGGCCGCCTTCCCAAACAGCGTATCGGCGGGCAACGGATCGCTGGCCTTGATCCCGGCAGCACGGGCTTGTTGCACGGCCGGGGCGATGCTGGTCGCCTCCTCGTTGCCGAATAAACCATGCTCGCCCGCATGTGGATTCAGTGCCGCCACACCGATCTTAGGTCGCGCAATGCCGAAGTATCGCGTCAGCCCGAGGTGAGCGAGACGAATGGCTTTGGCGATCCGCTCCGTGGTCAACATTGAGGAGAGCGAATTGATCGCCACATGTGTGGTCGTGAACATGATTTTCAGCGGCCCGCCGACAATCATCATTCCGAATTCTTTGCTCTGAGTCAGATCAGCCAGCAGTTCCGTATGGCCCGGGTAGTGATAGCCGGCCATATTCATCGCTTCTTTGTTGATGGGTGCCGTCACGATCCCGGCTAGACTGCCCGCCTGCGCAAGTTGGACCGCAGTCTTGATGAAGTCAACGGAAGCGGCTCCCGTCACGTCCGCGGCCACACCCATGCGAAATCTCGGCAATGGGTTCTTGAGCGCATCCGCCACCGCCACCTGCCCGGCTTTCAGTCGCGCGCTGTTTGTCGGATCGAACTCCACTACCTGCAGCGGCAGCTTCAGCGATCTGATCGTCCGTTCCATGACAGCACGAGAGCCGACGACCACCGGACGGCACATGCGTGCCAGGGCTTTGTCGGCCAAGGCTTTGGCAATCACCTCTGGTCCGATCCCGGCGGGATCTCCCATGGTGAGGCCCAAGACCGGACGCTCTGGACCTGTCGTGCGTTTAGGAACCATGCGTATAGAGGAACAGTGTATAGCCAAGGTACAGCAAGGCGCTGCCGCTCAGCAACCAGGGGCGCCACTGACCGGACCAGAGCACCTGGAGCAAACTCATGCCCATTGCGAATACGGCCAGCACCATCGTCGCCAGCGCTGTCGTTCCCAGCACCCATTCCGTACCCAGCAAGCCCACAGACACGGGAATCATGCCCTGAAATACCATTGCACCGGTGACATTCCCGACCGCCAGGCGATCCTTCTTGCGATAGAGCCAGAGGAAACTATTGGACATTTCCGGTAGCTCGGTCGCCAATGGCGCGATCAGCAACGCGAGGATAAGCGGCGAGACATGCATTTCCGCTGAAATGGAATTCGCCGCGGTCACGAACAGGTGCGCGCCTCCGATCAAGCCCAGCAATCCAACGACTCCTTGCGCGCCGATCACCGCATAGGACGGACGAGGCGACCGGCGCGCAAACAGCAAGGGCTCGAGCGCACCGCCCCCCTCCGACTTCTCATCCTCCGCCGAAAATTTGAGCTTCATGTAGTAGACGTAGAGCCCGATCAGGACGACCGCGACGGCTGCATGGAAAAGACGCGAGGGAATGACGGCACAGATCAACGCCAGGGCATAACTGATGAGAAAAAATATGATATCGACCCGCACATCGCCATAATTGAGCTTGAAGGTCGCGGTCCGTTTCCCAATCCTGGCATAGAGCAACAGCAATAGCGCCAAAATCGGCAAGACCAGCGTGCTGAGCATAAAGGGCGCCCCGAGAATCGCCCCCAACCCGACTTCCGCCTGCTCTCGACCGGCCCCGAAAAAAATGGCGATGATCGGAATCGAGGTCTCCGGCAGGGTTGTTCCGACCGCCGCGAAGACACTTCCCACGGCGCCTTCGGAAATGTTCAGGCGCTTCCCCAGCCACTCAATCCCGTTGGTGAAGAGATGGCACCCTGCCAAGGTGATGATGACCGAGGCCACGAACAACAGCACATACCCGAGGACTGTCAAGGCTGGCCCCGTAAGGAAAAAGTACAACGTAACAAGGCAAAAGGGTTGATCGCTGTTCTCACTTGTTCACTTTTGCCTTTTGCCT
>JACQHN010000574.1 GCA_016199015.1 Nitrospira defluvii | reverse complement strand
GGCCTTACTTGCGAGAAGCCCCGGCGGGCTTCGGTCTCGAATACCTCGCGACGGCATTCATGAATAATCCGGGCTAAACTGTCCCAATTGCCTATTTCAGCAAGAAGGGCACATTCGCCGAGCGCAGGGGACCTTGCAGACGGCGCTCAAGCTTTCGGAGAGTATAGGCAATCGGCTGTTGACGGCCACGATTCTCGGCCAGCTTGGAACTACGTCGCATATCTTGGGGAAAGAGGAGCCCGCGACGGAACATCTGACCAAAGCGTTGGCGCTGGCGCGTGAGGAACAGAAGCCCGCGTTGGTCGCCGGGGTACTCAACGATTTGGGGAATACGCTCGTAGCCCGTCGCCAGTTTGCCGAAGCGATCGACGTGTATGCGGAGAGCCGCAGCCTTGCCCGCGAGACCAATCAGGCGGCCCTTGCTGTGACGGCTCAGATCAATGGTGCGGCCGCCGTACTTCACGATCAACAATTGACCGAAGCGCAACGACAATTGGATCAGGCCTTGTCGGATGTGCAGTCGCTGGAGGATAGCCAGGCGAAGACGGCGGGGTTACTCAATATCGGTCTTGGGTATCAAGACCTTCACACGGCCGTGACGGCAGCGCGTCAGGTGTCTCAGGGTGAGCGGCAGCTGGCCGGTAGGAAACAGGATCTAGGCAGCGGTGTCGTACGGGGAGGGGCGAGCACGGCGACGGGTAGTGGGCTCCTCCGACAATCGTTCGATGCATTGACCGCTGCCGGCGAGGTGGCCATGCGGACCGGCGATGCACGCGGTCAATCGTATGCTTGGGGTTATCAGGGTGAACTGCTTGAAAAGGAGCACCGAAATGCCGAGGCGTTGGAATCCTCGCGAAAGGCCACCTTCGCTGCCCAGAAGGTGAATGCGCCGGAATCACTCTATCGATGGCAATGGCAGACCGCACGGTTGCTGAAAGCCGGCGGCAAAGACGAAGAGGCATTGGCGGCCTACCAGCGCGCGGTGACGCTCCTGAAACCCATCCGATACGAGTATTCCGTCGGGTATCAAAATCGCCATCACTCGTTCTACGATTCCGTCGCTCCGCTGTTCGTGGAATACGAAAATGTCTTGCTGCGACGGGCCTCGGCTGCGAAGACTCCGGAGCAAAGCGAACAATGGCTCGTGCAGGTGAAGGACGCCGTCGAAACGTCCCATGCCGCCGAGTTGCAAGACTATTTCCAGGAGGATTGCGTCGGAGCCATACGAACCCAAGGTCGTAAGACGATGATTCCGCCGGGTACAGCGGTGCTGTACCCGATTTCATTTCCGGATCGGCTTGAATTGGTGGTGGAGACGGCGGAAGGCCTGAAGCAAGTGACGGTTCCCGTCAGCGGGGATAAGCTGACGAAGGAAATCCGAACATTCAGGCGACTGATCCAGGATAATCGCTCGCAGAACTACCTGCCCGCCGCGCAGGCATTGCATGGATGGCTCATGGCACCGCTTCAACAGGATCTGCAAGCGGCTGGGATTACCACGCTTGTGATGGTGGCTCAAGGACCGTTCCGGACGATTTCTGTTGGGGCCTTGCATGATGGTCGGCAGTTTGTGGTGGATAAGCTCGCAGTCGCCGTCACACCGAGTTTGGAATTGACCGATCTGCTTCCCGCCCCGCGGCGAAAAGGAACCCTCTTGACCGTTGGTTTGACTGAAACCGTGGAAGGTCTGTCTGCTCCGCGTTATGCGGAAGGGGAAGTTCAAGCCATCAGAACCCTGTACGGCGGGAAACTTCTGATGAACAAGCAATTCTCCGCTCCTTCACTTGAGGAGGAGATCAAGGACCAGGGAGTGGGTATTGTCCACGTGGCCTCGCACACCGTTGTGGCGAACGATCCAAGGAATTCGTTCGTGCTTGCCCACGATGGCCGGATTACCATGGATCGGTTGTCGCAACTTGTCGGGCTGCAGCAGTACCGGCAACAACCGCTTGACCTCTTAACCCTCAGTGCTTGTGAAACCTCGGTAGAAGATGATCGCGCCGCTCTCGGTCTGACCGGTGTCGCGGTCAAGACAGGCGCGCGGACGGCGTTGGCCAGTCTCTGGGTCGCCGAGGATGAGACCACCTCGGAACTCATCTCCGAATTCTATCGACAACTACAAGATTCTGCGCTGTCGAAGGCGGTGGCGCTGCAGCGGGCGCAGCAAAAGATTCTTGCGCAACGTGGTCACAGCCACCCCAGTTTTTGGGCAGCCTTTCTCTTGATCAATAACTGGATGTGAAGAGTGGGTTGTCTTGATCGCTGCGGGTGAGAGAACCTAGGCTCAATCTGCTGGTTGTGTCGAGGTGCGCTGTGGTGGGAGTTCCTACTCTTGAAGGCGCTGCTCTAAGGGGCAAGGACCCGAGCCGCTGATAGACGTAGTTCGCGCCGTTACAATTTTTTCCCCGTCATGATCTCGTACGCTTCCTCGATCGTATCCACTTCTCGAACCAATACCTTCGATTCAAGACTGAGCGCAACTCGATTGATTCGAGGGGCATAAAATTGGCCCCGCGGGACCAACAGCATGCGGTATCCTGCACGAGCCGCCGCCGTGGTTTTCTCAGCGACCTGCGTCACCTGACCAATCGTGCCGTCGTTTTCCAACGTACCGGTAATGGTGATGTTCTGGATCAACGGATCGCCTTTGAGCAACGCGAGAAAGCCGATAGCCAAGGCGGCTTCCGCAGTCGATCCTTCTGCGCTCAGCGGCCCTACAAATGTCGCATACAAGGATAGTACGCCGGTCGGATGAATCGATGGTGCGAGGCGCTCGACGGCAAACCGGAAGGCGCGGTGAATCGATCCCATCCCGGCGCCTCTGACGGGCACCTGGCTCCTCCCCCATCGCAAGGCCAATGGGTCAGGTTGGCTGCCTTCATCCCATTTCATCACGAACATCGGGAAGCCCGGTTGATTGTCTGAGTACATCGTCACGGAGATGGGAACCGTGACGGTTCGGCTCGCGAAGGCTGCTGAGGGAAGCAGTGCCAGAAGACCTGCCAGCGATCCCACGGCGAGGATAAATAAGCTTGGAAGCGGATATGTGTGGTCCTTTGTGGTTTGTGCGCGCATGAGTCAAGTCTAGACGAGGGTCGTCGTTTGTCAAATCGACCCGGACGAGAGTGCGAGCGAAGTATATGGCCCGCATCATCTGGCGCATGAATGAGCCAGACAAGCCGTGAAGAATACAGCAGTCTTATTCTCCGTCCTGCCGATTCCCTATTGGAAACTCTGCAGCATCGAATAGAAGCACTCCATGCTGTCTCTTGCACCATGCGCGTGATACTCTGGGGCCGTTTTACTGGCGGCGCTCTTGTCACCTAGGTCGAGAGGCGCGAGAGGGAGTGCCGATGTCTGAACAACGTACGGTCGTCATCACCGGAGCCTCCTCGGGAATCGGAGCGGCCTGCGCGCGGCATCTCGATGCACGCGGGTTCACGGTATGGGCGGGCGTCCGACGGAAAGAAGATGGTGATGAGCTGGCGCGTCTGACCTCGACTCGTCTCCGTGTGCTCATACTGGATGTGACCGAGCCGGAATCGATCGCTGCGGCTGGACGGACACTGACTGAGGTCGTCGGTGAGACCGGGTTGTCGGGTCTCGTCAACAATGCCGGCATTTCCATCGCCGGTCCGCTGGAACTGCTGCCTCTGTCTGACGTGCGCACGCAGTTCGAAGTCAATGTGATCGGCGTGCTGGGGGTGACTCAAACTCTGTTGCCGCTGCTGCGGAAGGGACGCGGGCGTATCGTCAATATCAGTTCGATTGCCGGGCGGGCGTCGACCCCGTTTCTCGGTGCGTACTGCAGCTCGAAGTTTGCGCTCGAGGCGATGAGCGACGCCTTGCGGTTAGAGCTGGCGCCGTGGGGCATCGCGGTCTCGCTGGTGGAGCCGGGCGCAGTGCAATCGCAGATCTGGCGCCGTGCCACCATGTCAGCCACGCGCATGCTCGACGGGGTGGCACCGGAGTTGTTCCGGCTGTATGAACAACCATTGTCTCGCATGCAGAATGTGATTACGCGGGCGGCCACGCGGGCGATTCCGGCGGAAGTCGTGGCTCGCGCTGTGGCACACGCGTTGACTGCCTCCCGTCCACACGTGCGTTATCTGGTCGGCAAAGATGCGCGATTCAGGGCATGGCTGAAATGGATCTTGCCCGATCGTGCTCAGGATCGCCTGCTGGCCTGGTTCTTAGGGTTGCCGCACCATGTATAGGCTACGACATTTCGTGTCGAACGGAGCGGTGGTCGTTGAGAGAATAGGACCATGTCATGTCTGAACCAGGGCTAGTCCGGTCTGCGGGCGGCGTCGTGCTGCGGCAACAGGACGTGTTGCTGATCCGCGTGTCCGATATCAAAGGTCGTGCGATCTGGTCATTTCCCAAGGGACGGCTGGACGCGGGCGAAACTCCCGCCCAGGCCGCGGTGCGGGAAGTGTTGGAAGAGACAGGCTGGCGCTGCCGGATCGAGGCAGACCTGTCGACCACCGAATATTGGTTTCAACGAGAGGGGCGACGATTCCGTAAAACGGTCGTCTGGTTCAAGATGTCGCCTATCGAACAGTCCGGTGTTCCTGATGGGGAAGTCGAGGACGTGCAATGGGTGGATCGTCAGGAGGCGCTCGGCCGTCTCAGTTATGCCTCGGATGTGGCGTTACTGTCTCAAGCGATCGCGTACGGACGTTCTTCCTCGTGACTCAGCGACATCGCCTGTCGGAGCCTCCTGGCCTGTGATAGGCTCGAGCTGCCCTGCGTGCCAGGTGTGCAGGTGCGACCTGTCCGCCTTGACAAGCCAGGCCCCCTTTACTAGACTCGCCTCGATTGTGGTCCTGTGCCTCGCCTTGCAAGGCAGCGCCCTGCAGGTACGCGCCTTACCTCACGACTCGGCATCAGCTCACGAACGTCAATTAATGGCGCGTTCGGCACGCATTCCCCTTCGTTCACCAGAGGCTCGCCTGTGTATAGTCTGGCTCGCTTCTCCTTGCTGGAAATGACCGAATGTTCGGCCGTGCTGCGCCAGCTGGGTGAACAGTCAAGCTCACTGCGGGATGTCGCTGCGCGCGCGGTGGACTATCTGTACGCCACCCTTGGCGATCCTGATTCGGGAGCACGCGACTGTGTCCTGGTTCGCTGTTTTAAGACCATCTCCTACAGTCGGCTCGACTCGGCGACTCAGCAGATAGCTCGCGAGAAGCTGGGGGGCATCACTCCGTTCCCAGACCTGAAGTGTTTTGCGCTGATGGCCACGGCTGGTGAGCAGCCGGATTGGAATCGGGTTGAACTGTCCCGTCGCTACCGGGTGATTCCGATGGTCAACGCGGATTTCGTGAAGCAATTTCCCATGTTCTCACAGCTGCTACACCAGTTTGGGGTGTCCACGGCCTTCGACGTGACTCCTCAGGGTGAGTGGTTGGTGGATGTGGAAGAGAAGACATACAACGTATGTTATGTACCTGACGCTGTGGGCAATCCCTATGTGCCGGTCCAGGAAGAGTTTGTCCGAAAGTATGGGGTGAAATCAGTCTTGTGCTTTGGCGGTATGCTGCCGTCCCGGGATTTGTTCACCGTGATTTTGTTCTCGAGAACTCCGGTGCCTCGAGACACCGCCACCCTGTGCAAGTCACTGGCGCTGAGTATGAAGACTTCGCTGCTGGCCTTTGATGAGCCGATTCCGGCAGAGACGGTGGACGCAGAGCAATCGGCGACAGAACTGGTTGGAGTGATGACAGAACCGGCCGCGAGTGCCCGGCATCAATCTCGCGTGGCCGTCGCCGAACAGTTGCTACGAGTGTACGAGGATGCGGTGCGGACGCAATCGGTGGGGATCGCGCAAGCTCAGCAAGCGTTTCGGGAGCGAGCCGATGCTCTGGAGCGATCCGAGCGCGCTTTGCACGAGCAAACTCGAATCGTCAACTCAATTTTGCGGAGTATGGGCGACGGCGTGGTGGTGACCGATGGACAGGGAAAGTTGGTGGTCGCCAATCCTGCCATCGAAAGTATTCTCGGCTTCTCGCCTGGTGCCGTGCCCCCTACAGAATGGCCGCAGCACTATCAGTTTTTCCATGCCGACACCGTCACGCCCTTTCAGCGACAGGAATGGCCGCTGGTCCGCGCGTTAGAGGGGGAGAAAATCGATTGGCTTGAGGTCTATCTGCGCGCCTCCCACGACGCGCCCGGCCGCTGGATCAGCATCAACGCCCGATCAGTGAAAGATGAGGACGGCGCCCTGCGAGGCACCGTCGCGGTGTTCCATGACATCACCTGGCTCAAACGAGCACAGGATGCATTGTTTGAATCGGAGGATCGATTCCGGAGTGTGGTGGAAGGGGCTCGGGATATCATCTTCACCATTTCGGTCGACAGCACGCTCACCTCGCTCAACCCGGCGTTTGAGTCGGTCACCAACTGGTCGCGTTCGCAATGGATCGGAGAGCCCTTCGTGGCCCTCTTGCATCCCGATGACGCCGGCTTCTGCCAGGATGTCGTGCAGGCGATTCTGGAACGTGGGGCGCCATTGACCTGTTCCATGCAAATCAGCATGAAACAGGGCGGGTACATTACGGGAGAGTTTGTCGGGACCCCGCAGATTCGGCAGGGCCGGGTGGTCGGTGTGCTGGGAATTATTCGTGATGTGACCGAACGACGCCGGATCGAAGACGCGTTGCGTGTCAGCGAAGAACGGTTGCGGTCCATTGTCCAGTCGACCACCGATGCTATTGTGCTGGTCAATGCGCTCATGAAAGTGGCGTTCTGGAACAAGGGGGCCGAAGAGACCTTCGGCTATGCGGCCGAGGACATTATCGGACAGCCCGTGACCATGATTATTCAGGACCGGTATCATGAGCAGCTGGAGCGCCATGTGCAGCGAGTGCGGCTGCTGAACAGCCCGCATCTGGCGAGCAAGACATTGGATCTCGTCGGCCGGCGGAAGGACGGCAGCGAATTTCCGTTGGAGCTGAGCCTGACGTCCTGGAAAGGCAAGTCCGATCTCTTTTTCACGATCATCATGCGCGACATCAGTGAGCGACGGTCGGCGGAGGAGCAATTGGACCGCCTGCATCACCACAATCAGGTCGTGCTGAACTCCGCCGGAGAAGGGATCTACGGGGTGGATCGGGAGGGACGGCTGACGTTCGTCAATCCTGCGGCGGCCAAAATGTTTGGCTGGGAGGCACAGGCATTGATCGGCCAGTCCCTCCATGCGCTGGTGCACCAGACTGATCTCAGCGGCATGCCATTGACGGAGGAACCCTGTCCCATTGTGGAAACGATCACGGGAGGCGACCATCAGGAACATGTGGATAGTACGTTTTGGCGGAAAGACGGGACGAGCTTTCCGGTCGAATATGTGAGTACGCCGATTCAGGAGCGGGGAGAGATCGTCGGGGCGGTGGTCGTGTTCAAAGACACCACGGACCGCAAACGCGCTGAAGAACAATTGCAAGATTCCTTGCGCCGCCTGCGAAAACTCTCGGGTCGGATGGAAGGGATTCGGGAGGAGGAGCGGGGGCGAATCGCGCGTGAATTGCATGACGAATTGGGCGTGGGATTGACGTGTCTGAAGATCGATATCTCCCGGCTGGGCGGGCTGTTCGGGGAGCGGCTGGCGCCACGGGATCGTGCCAAGGCCGATGAGAAAGTTCGAGGGATGAAAGAACAGGTGGACAGCACGATCACTTCCGTGCAACGCATTGTGGCGGAATTGCGACCCGGCGTGCTCGATGATCTTGGACTGGTGGCCGCGATCGAATGGCAATGCCGGGATTTTCAGCGGCGGACCAGTATTGCCTGTTGCTGTACGGTCAGTCATGAAGATTTGCGGGTGGATCCGGAACATGCCACGGCGGTCTTTCGGATCTGCCAGGAGGCGTTGACGAACGTGACGCGGCATGCTCAGGCGACCGAGGTGCAGGTACGGTTGGAAGACGAAGGCGTGGGGTTGCTGCTGCAGGTGAGTGACAATGGGCGAGGCATTCCGCATGACCGGCTGGCTGATGCCAAATCGTTCGGACTGTTGGGAATGCGGGAGCGTGCCGGGCTGCTGGGCGGAGATGTACAGATCAATACGCGGGAAGGCGAAGGGACCACAATCTTATTGCGTTTGCCTCGTTAAGAAGAAGGAGTCTGGAACCATGGGGGTGACTATGCGAACAACAGCGACGGTGCGGATTCTGGTCGTCGACGATCATCCCTCCTTTCGCCGCGGCGTGAAGGATATTCTTGAGGAAGGATTTGAAGGCGCGAGTATGGCGGAATGTGGGAATGCTCAGGAAATGCTCGACCACGTGCGCGAGCACACGTACGACCTCGTGGTCATGGACATCAGTATGCCGGGAAGAAGTGGTCCGGAGGTGCTCAAGGAACTCAAACAACTCGCGCCGACGCTGCCGGTATTGATTTTGAGTATGCACCCCGAGGACCAGTACGCCATTCGTATGTTCAAGGCTGGTGCCGCGGGATACTTGACGAAAGCCAGCGCGCCGGAAGAGTTGGTCCATGCGGCAAAAAAGGTGTTGGCCGGCGGGCAATATGTCAGTGCGTCGGTGGGAGAGGCCTTAGCGCTCACGGTCAGGACCGGGGTCGACAAGTTGCCGCATGAACGGTTGTCGGATCGAGAGTACGAAGTGTTGTGTCTCATTGCCTCCGGACAGACGGTCAGCGATATTGCTGAGAGCATCCATCTCAGCGTCACGACGATCAGCACCTATCGGGCGAGAATTTTGGACAAGATGAGCTTGAAGAATAATGCCGAGCTGACTCGGTATGCGTTGCAGCATGGGCTGGTCGTCTAACGAATTCTGAATTCGTCGTACAAACCACGACAAAGCACTGTGTCAATGTGTGACACAGGAATCCCACCCCTGCCGATAGGCACTCTTTCGCTCCTACTGTATTGTCCCCATCATGCAAAAGCCTTGGATCTCAGGCGGGGCGACGCTATTGGCCATCTTTCAGGCTATCCGTGGAAACGGATCGATCGAGCGGTCCTTGCTGGACCGCCGAACAGGATCCTTCTCTCAACGCTGGCCCGGTGTCCTCACCGGACTGAGCGCGGTGGAAGCCGCCCTGCTGCAGGACCTCACATGGTGGGGCCCGCTCATGGAAAGCCGATTGCAACAACTGACGGGATCCCGAGCCAAAACCCGAACCGATCGGTAGGGGGTGACACGTATGGTGCGATTGACGAGCCTCGCGGGCCGGCGAACAGGCAAGCGGCCGAAGGTCGCGGTAGTCTATGAAGACGTGACGACCGGATTCAGATTTGCCGATTGGTTTGCACGGCATGGGTATCAGGCCACGTTGACGCCTGCCGTGCACCAGCTGGAGCGCAACCTCCAGGAGCTCCATCCGGATGTCATTGTGGTCGGTTATTCCTCTGCCCCCACGCCGCTTCACAGCACCGTGCCCCGTCTCAGGACCACATGCCCGCAAGTGCCGATCATCGCGATGGTGGATCAGTCCGTGGACACGTTGCGGAACGGCTCAGGCTCTGAGCTTGCCAAGACGTTCGGTGCGGATGTGTTCATGTGTCACTCTCTCGATCCGCCGTTGCCCACGTGAGAGTCGTTCCCGCTAGGAGCCTGTCCGACATTGCGGTTCGTGACGAGGCGAAGGAGGTGCGGCCAAGTGCGAGGCCGCAGGCCCGGAAAAACCGGAGGTGTATTCGCTGGAATACATGGAGGATTTTTTCAGGCCGAGAACGACGCAGATGGCCGCAGATCGTTTGCCACAGTAGAAAGGTCAATGTCGGACGGGCTCCTCGGGCTGGTTTCCCAGCCGCCACCTGACAGCGCGAGGCGCTGGTGGGGCACAGATTGTCGTTGAGTGTCTGCTGAGTTGAAAGGAGCCCCATGGTGGCGAAGCCGAAAATATTGATTATCGAGGATGATGAGACGATCGCCGCCGGGCTGCGGTCGGCGATGCAGGATGAATGCGAAATTTTTGTGACTGGGCAAAGTTCAGCGACGGTCATTCAGGGGCAGGAATGGGAACCGCGTGTCACTCTGTTGGATTTGGAATCGTCATCGATCTCAAACCCGGAAGACGGCCTGCGTGTCCTACAAGAGTTGCGGCAGGCAGGGCACAGGGGGAAAGTGATCGCCTATACCAGCAGCCCCGAACGAAGCATTGCCGTCCGGGCTGTCCGGCATGGTGCCATTGAGGTCCTCTCCAAGCCCCTCGACGTGATGCTCCTGAAAGGGATTGTGCGCCGCGCCGCGCGAATCGCCGATCTTGAACAGGAGGCCCAGGCAGGCATGACGGACGGCGGCCATGAAGAGTTCAAAGGCATGCTGGGGACCAGTTCAAGCATGCATCGAATTTTTGACGCGATCCGAAAGGTCTCGACGAACGATGCCCCGATCTTGATCACCGGTGAAAGTGGAACCGGTAAGGAGCTGACCGCGAAAGCGATTCACGAGCGGGGACTGCGCAAACAGGCGCCGTTCATTCCCATCAATTGTGGGGCGATTCCGGAAAGTTTGTTAGAGTCAGAGCTCTTCGGGTACGAGCGAGGCGCATTTACGGGAGCCGTCGGTCAGGAAAAAGGGAAAGTCGAATTCGCTCAAGGGGGAACGCTGTTTCTCGATGAAGTGGGCGAGCTGCCCTATGCGCTGCAGGTCAAGTTGCTGAGGTTTCTGCAGGACCGCACCTTTGAACGGGTCGGTGGGCATCAGCGCATTGAAATGAATGTCCGCATCATTGCGGCCACCAATGTGAACCTTCAAGAAGCCATTGAGAAGGGCACATTCCGCGAGGATCTCTATTATCGGCTCGGGGTCGTGCACATCAATTTACCTCCTCTGCGAGAGCGGGGCGAAGACGTATCGCTCATGGCCACGGCGTTTCTGCGCCAGGCTGCGGCCCATTACGGCAAGCCCATTCACGGCTTCACCCGCGAGGCGTTGGAGGCGATGCGGACCTACACATGGCCGGGGAATGTGCGTGAACTGTCCAATAGGGTCGGCCGTGCCGTGGTGATGGCGGAAGGCACTCATGTCAGACCTGTAGATTTTGACATTCCCCACCAGCTTCCGCCGCAGGATGAGGGCTCGATTTCCCTTAAAATCAACCAGCAGCGGATCGAGACCGACCTGATCATGAAGGCGTTCACGCTATCGCAGGGCAACCTGAGTCGAGCCGCTCATGAATTGGGCATCAGCCGCTCCACGCTCTATCGGCGACTGCGTCAGTACGGCATGGACCGCACACTTGATGCGCGGCGGACACTCGGCGCTTCTCCGCGGGCTTGGATGTCAGATCATTGAGTGGGCCGTTCGGTGAGGTAAACATTCGTCGGCCTCGCATGCGGCAGGGTGCAGCGGTCGCTCCGCATGCGCAGGATGGAGGAGTGCAATGTGCGCAAAAGAGTTGACCGGCTCACAGGTATTTGTTAAGTACTACAGTCTCAACCACCGGGTTTTCCTCGTTCGTTGCGAGCCGGTCATGAGGACCATCACCTGATGGACATCCCTTGTGACGCATCTCCCGTTGAATCATCTGTGTCAAGGACGATGAACGACGAGCTCATTGATGCGCCTCTCTGCCGATTGCGGGGATGTACTTATGAACAGACGGGTACCTGAATTTCCGAGCAGGAGCGAATCAATGTCACCTGACGCACCCTCTCTCTGGACTCGACGAGACCTCTTGCGCACGACCGCGGTAGGGATGGCCCTGGCGGCGGTACGTCTGGCCCTTCCGGCCGACACGTGTGCGGCACGACTTCCAGAAGGACGCGTGAGTCTCTACAACCTGCAGACGGACGAACGGTTGTCGGTCACGTATCGGACCGACAGCGGGGCGTACGATCAAGGGGCTCTCACTGACTTAAACCATCTCCTGCGCTGCCATCACACCAACGAGTCGACGATCATGGACGTGCGTCTCATTGAATTCGTCAATCTCGTCCAAAAGCGGATCGGCGGTCGTCGCGACGTGCATATCGTGTCCGGGTATCGTTCTCCGGAATATAACGACCAGTTGATCAGAATGGGTACTCGTGCGGCCCGCAACAGCTATCATGTGTTGGGGCAGGCCGTGGACGTGCAGATGCCCGGCGTGCCGCTACGCACCCTGCGGGAAGTCGCGTTACGATTCGGATGTGGGGGCGTCGGCTATTATCCACGCGGCAAGTTTGTGCATCTCGATTCCGGACCGTTTCGTTATTGGTAATGTAGCCGTCCTCTTCTTCTCTCGCTCGCCCTTGATTCAGTGGTGCGTACCACGCACGGTACACGACCCGTTCAACGATGCACTCAGGACCATTGCCGCCTCGGGATTCCTTCCTGATATTTGCATGACGCCATCGCCCTGTCGTGATAGGGTGATCTCGCGTGGTGAGCAGTACGGGCTCTCTATCATGGGACTTCTGAGCAAGGAGTGTGGAGCATGATGGTGTCACAGGGAGATGTTGTCTCAGTCGAGTATACGATTCGGTTGGCGGACGAACGCGTCATCGAGACGACCGTCGGTGATTCACCGTTGATCTACACCCATGGACAGAACGAAATTTTGCGGGGGCTGGAAGCGGGGCTTGATGGCATGGAGCTTGGGGCGTCCAAGATGGTGACGGTTCAGCCGGTCGATGCCTATGGTGAAATTCACCCGGAGGGATTCTTTGAGGTGCAAAGGGATCGGGTTCCGGCGGAGGCTCAGCGGATAGGGACAAAACTGGAAGCGACGGCTCCGGATGGAAGGACCGTGTTTCCGTACGTCGCGGAGATCAAGCCAGACGTCATCGTGCTGGATCTCAATCACCCACTCGCAGGTCAGACGTTGCGGTTTGATGTCCGGGTTGTGGACATCCAGCGTGGTGATCAGCAGCTTGTCACGGGAATGCCGGTAGGGCGACAGGAAGAGCGTTAACCCACCAGGTCGGGATTCATCCTGGCCATAGACTGGACAGACGTGGCTTTAATTTCGTTGTAGACGATGGCGCGGCCAGCCTGGCGAAGACGGCTGAAGACCCCTTCCACCACCACATAGTCACCTTCCCGCACGTCGGCCTTTCCAAGTCCAACAACCTTGACCGTTCCGGCGCTGTCCTGCAGAAGGAAGCCGAACGCCGGGTGTCCATCGCGATTGGTGGCGAGTTGAAAACTGGTCACGCGTCCGCTGACGGTCACCGCTTGGTGATCATAGTGGTCGGGATGGGCCAGGAGTTCCGTGACCTCCACCATCCCCGAAGCAGAGATGGAGAGGGCAGGCATTGCCCATCCACCAACGGCCAGTGTGCCGAGCATGAGTGCGATGCGTGTTACTTTAGACAGGAAACTGTGCATGCCGTTGCGCCGCAACATGATAGATGAATTATACAAAATTCACTCCGAGCTGAGAAGGCAGTCGTAAAAAAAACTTTAGGTCACTCAGGGGCCGGCTTCTATGATCCGCCGGTGTCCCTTCTTAAATAGTCCGCCGCTCGCCGATGAAACGAAGATCCTTCATCGTCGAAGATCGTCGTGTAGCTCGCCCATGAAACTAGTCAGCACATGCTGCTTCATTTGACCGATTTCTTCTTCCGTGGGTTGGCCCGCCTCGTCGGCCAGCGCTAAGGCTTCTTTGGCGACCGGTGCGGTGCGGGTCAGGAGTTCTTCTTCGAGCGCTTCTGGGCTGAGGTCGATTTCAGAGAGCGTCGCCATCAGCCGCTGGAGGCCGAATAGGGATCGGGTATTTTCTGAGTGTACGGCATTGGAACTCGCACCGTGGACCAGCGACAGCCAGAATTTCGCCTCAATGTCTTCGCCCAATGTCCCCCAGACGAATGTCCGGAGTTTCTCCACCAGCGCGTCTTCGGTCCGCTCTAAGCCGTCGTAGACCGCGATGGATCGTTCCACCGGCCTTTCACCCAGGACGGCCAGCGTTTCTTTCCACAGATCGAGCGACGCGGTGACCGGAAGATCCTTCGTGGAAGAACGTTGCAGAGCGGTCTGGATGGTCTGGAGATATTGGTGGAGATGTTTGACCTTTCGTCCGGCAAGACTCCCGGCAGGAATGCCCCAGATGTGACCGATTTCGTGATCTTGCATGGGCGCAGCGTTGATGGACTTCCACTCCCGCTCGGAGAGCTCAAACCGCTTCCGATACTTGTCTAATAGGCGCAGTTGCGTCTGTATTTCGAGTCCCAGTCTGGCTTCTTGGTAGGCCTCGGCAGAGATATCGTTCTCGTCCCACCGTCGATCTAACAGCCGAATCGCCGGTTTGGGGACCGCGGCACGGGCCTGTTGTTTAATGGCCGCCACGGCGTCTGGTGCTACCTTATAACGCGTCTGCAGGAGATCCGTGGCCGCACGAACCATTCCCTCCGCGAGCGCGGTCATGCCCTTCATGGCTTCCATTTGAAGCCAGAGTCGTTCCCGTCGCAACCGGACTCGGCGGCGATACTCATCTCGCCGGCTCGTCACATCACGCAGGGCATCTTGGGTCACAACCTGGTGGATCGGCTTGGTGCCGACCACGCAACGCGGGTCTGGGCGATCGGCTGCAATGTGGCTGATTTCTTCCGGCGTAATATCGAAATGCTGCAGCAAGAGGAGCTTGAGCATGATACGGCCTTGGATCGGGGATTGTTCGATGGTGGAGGCGATGAGTTCTGGGGTGAGCAAAGCGGACATGGTGTGGGACCCTCGTGCGACGTAAAAGGTTCGCCTAGGCCGTGCCCTGGTGGCTGGTCTCAAGGTAGACCGCGACGTATTCACGGATTTGCTGGATGCTGCCGCTGATAAACATCTCTCGTGGAATCTCGACGCGAACCAGCTTGGCAGGGTCGACGCCTCGATCGATGGCATATTCTTCGTCGATATACAGGGTCACGGAACCATCAGGAAAGCGGATGGCATAGACCGCATTGTTTTCAGCCATAGAAGCTGCTCCGTCTGTGTGGTGGAACGGTAGAGATAATACAGGTACCACAGGCTCAACCCGGCTGTCAAAACGAGGTGGGCTGCCGTCGGAGGCTGGCAAAAACCTGCCGGGGTCAGATAATAGAGCTGGCACAGACCATCAGGGGCAGTTCAGATCGGCGGCGCAGAAGAGGCAATAAGGGTTTAGTTGTGAATCCTGAACTGCCGTCTAGGCAGGCGTAGAAACAGCACAGCCTTCGGTCTTGTGACCGAAGGCTGGGAAACAGATGTCTGTGAATCGCTCTTAGCCACCCAGGGTATCGAGGGTTTCCTTCAGACTCTTGCGGATGCAGGTAAAAATGGGTGTATCGCGCAAGGTGTAGCGGCTGCCTTCGGTTTCCCGCAGCGCCATGACGAGATCCAAGAAGTCTTCGGGCCTATCGCTCTCAAACGCGACGACCCATTCCTGGTCGTCGAGACCGAAGGAATAGGTGGTATTGAGCTTGACCGACGGGAAGCGATGGCCGACTTCGATGTGTTCGTCCATCATACCCTGCCGCGCTGCCTTGGTGAGCAGGAACCATTCGCGAGTTTTCACGAACGGATAGACGAAGATGTATTTGGCTTTGCCCGGGACCACGGTCAGCCGCTTACTTTCCTGGTTTTCGTGGGTGTGATGATCGACGTAGATGGAGCGTTTGGTGATGGCCAAGTAAGAATAAGGGTTAAGGATATACTTGCCCAATCCGGAGGCCATGATTTTAGTGCTCATTTCCTGGAACAGTTCGAGTTCATAGCTGATACGCCAGAGCATCAGGTCACAGTCGCCTCGAATACCGACCGTCGTGTAGGCGATAACGAGGACTTTGCCCTGGTACTCTTCCACGGCGCGGAGGAACTCCTGCTTGCCGCGTGTGCGCTCATCTTCGGGGAGCCGCCGCCAAGCTGGATCGATCTTATAGAAGGTAAAATTGACGTACTGGCGGCGGGGTGGCTGTTCGGGGCTGGACATGACGAACCCTCCAGGCAAGTTCTTGATAATGTAAAAGAATAAGAGTTAGTGTGTTTAGCATTTCATCTCGCGGGCTGTCAACAGAGCCAGAGTTGCAAGCGGTTCGAATTGACAGGGCAAAACCGATCTGGTACTGCCTGGTCAGTATGAACGGTCTCCGAAGATTGCCTGCCGGATCCTGGCTCGTGCCCAGCCTGTTTGTGGTGGCGAGTTGGACGGTTGGCGTTCCATCGAATGCCATAGAGATCCAACCCACAACTGAACAAATCCAGACCACAGTCGAGCGAGGAAAGTCGGCGGCGCGCCAACGCCTCTCCCCGGATCAACTCCATACCTGGTTCGGTGCCAAGGAAGACCTCGCCCCTCGCGGTTTCATCATGACAAAGCTGGGGAGTCTCCTCGTGATGGCCAATCATCTGGCCCTGCGCGATCTGACGCCAACTGAGCAGGATATTGCCCAGGTGATGGCGAATGATCTTCTCCTGGTGAATGTCGTGATCTATGGCGACCGGATGAACTTTGCCGCCGATAGTTATGTGGTGATGGAGCAAGCCGGCCGGACGGTGAAACCGGCCACGGTGCGGTTCGATGCGCGGGGCGATCGCACGGCGGTCTGGCCGCAGCAGCCGGCCTACCGGGCTAAGGTGATCGCACAGTTTCCCTATGCCGACCTCGACCCACGGGCTCAGACCACGCTCACAGTCTTTCCTTCCGGCGGGGGACAGGTCAGTTTCGATCTCGATTTCGCTCATATCGAATAACCGCACGTGTTTGACCCCTTGGTCCATCATTCCTATCGCAAAGGTTTCGAACTTCATGAACAAGCCGAGAACCTGGACGGCTGAAACCATCGCCATCGGGTCAGAACTGTTACTCGGTGGCCGCCTCGACACCAATTCACTGTTCATCGCCGATCAACTGGCGGCCTGTGGAGTTGAACTCCGGTACAAAACGACGGTCGGTGACGATGTGTCCGACATCGTGGCGGTGCTGAAGACAGCGGTACGACGGTCCCGCGTGGTGATGATCACGG
>JACQHN010000573.1 GCA_016199015.1 Nitrospira defluvii | reverse complement strand
GGAAGAGTTCCGTCATTAGGAGTTCCAGTTTCGGTTGCACCTCAGAAAGCGACAAGTCGGTACGGATCAGCCGCATCCCGCAGTTGATATCGTAGCCGACGCCGCCGGGTGAGATGACTCCATCCTCAGGATTGAATGCCGCCACACCACCGATGGGAAAGCCGTACCCCCAATGTCCATCCGGCATGCAGAGGGCGTAACGATGGATACCGGGTAGACAGGCCACGTTGGTGACCTGATCGAAGACCCCTCGATCCATCGCCGTCAGAATGGCCGCGCTGGCATAGATTCGTGCGGGGACCAGCATCCCCGGTTTTTCCGACGGCGGAATTTCCCAGATGTAGTCGCTGACCCGATTGACCTGCATGTCTGTTTGGAGTTTCATACGTCCACTTCGGATGCTGAAAAAGGCCTCCAACGTCGTTCTCGGTCGCTCAGTCCCCTCGACGTACCGTACTGAGTACGCCTCAGGGCCTTCGTTCCCTGCGGCTTAGTTGGCGATCCTCTTTGAGCATCCTCCTTCAAGGTTGCGATGTCACGTGGTGATCGTTCATACGTCCAAAACGACTCTCGCTTTCCATCTGGTCCCATCCTGCGTCACGGCGTAGAGATGTTTGGTGACACCCTTTACATCGGATCGTAGTTCTTGTGTCACAGGATCTACCGGGGCTCCAATCACATCGGCATGGAGATGCCAGGAGGATTGCTTGGGCCGCTGCTCCAGAGACAATGAGACCCGGTGAAAGACCACGCTCTGCGCGTCCTTCAAATAGACCAGTCTTCCTAGCCATTCGAAGAGGAGCGTGGGGATGTCCGGCTCTTCCATGTCAATCACGTGCCGCCAGGTTTGGGCGACGCTGGTCGGATCAGCCAGGCTTTCGAGGAGGGCTTCTGTCGCGGCGCCGAAGAGCGCTGAAAGAGAATCTCCCTCGGCGTCGAACGCCATATCGGCCAGCGCGATATCGTCGAGGAATCTGAACGTGCCGGGCATGCCTGTCAGACGCGTCGCGCCAGACGGCGGGCGGCGGAGAAGATGGCGCGGATCTGCTCGATCCCCGGAACGGTATGGCCGAAGGGCGACGGCACTTTGCCTTTCAGCCACATACGTATCCCCAAGGGCATCACGCTCAGGAGGCGCCGAATATCCACCCCAATCACCTTCAACGGCATCAGCGCTTCATTCAGGCGCCCTTCATGCCGAACGAGGTCGACGAAGCCGGTGATGTGGCGGGCTCCTTCGGTTGAGGTCAAGCCATGCTGGAGTGCGGAGCGGCGCAATCGAATGATCGCCTCCATCGGCTGGACATCTTTGGGGCAGACTTGAACGCACATGTTGCAGCGGGTGCAATCCCAGATGCCGTGAGCCTCTTGAAGGGCGGTCAATCGCGCCTGCTTGGCGGCAGCCGGTTCACGCGGGTCGGCGACGAAGCGTTCTGCTTTCGCGAGAGCCGCGGGGCCGAGAAAGTCCGGCGAGACTTCATGCGAGGTGCAGGCGGCCACGCAGGCCCCGCACATGATGCAGGCATCCACATTGTGAAACTGGTAGGTCTCCGGAAGCAGCTGAAGTTGTCCGAATGAGCCATACCGCCTGGTGGGGTGTGTGATCGAAGTCAGCCAGGGAGTGACGGCGCGGATCTTGTCCCAGAATGGGGACATATCGACGACCAAATCCTTGATGATGGGGAGGTTCGGCAGCGGGTCGATCGAGATCCTGCCGTGGCGCTCGAATTCTTTGCGAATCGAGGTGCGGCAGGCCAGTTTCTCCGTGCCGTTGATGTGCATGGCGCAGGACCCGCATATGGCGGAGCGACAGGAATACCGCAGGGAGAGGCTGCCGTCGAGTTCGTTCTTGATACGGATCAGGGCTTCAAGAACAGTCATGCCTCGTCCGATGTCCAGACGATAATCTTCCTGATGCGGATGGTGATCGGTTTCGGGGTTGAAGCGCTGGATGGTGAAGGAGAGACGCATGAGCGAGGGAGTTTCAAACTGGCGATCTGGTGATTTTGTGAAGTGACGAAGAAACGCAGTCTTTGTCAGGTTCCATCAGGTCATAGTCTCGATTCTCACTTCACAAGATCACCCAATCTCCAAATCACGACATGGTGCGCTCAGTCGAGTTCGAAGACTTTCGGAAAGTTCGTGAGGTTCCGGCAGCCGTCCTTGGTGACGAGAACCATGTCTTCGATGCGGACGGCGCCGAGGCCTGGATAATACAGCCCCGGTTCGACGGTCACCACATGCCCCTCTTGGAGCAACGAGCCGGTTCGGCTGATGCGGGGCGATTCATGAATGTCCAAGCCGACGCCATGGCCGGTGCCATGAAAGTAGCCTTGCATCCGTCCATTCACCAGGCCGGTTTTGTAACCGGCGTTCTCAAAGCGATCGCAAATGCCTTGATGGATCACCGCGCCGTCGGCGCCGTCACGAATCTTGGTGATGGCTTCCTCCTGGGCATCCTTGACCGCGTGATAGAGCCGCGTCAATTCCGGAGAGGCCTTGCCCCGGACCACCGTGCGGGACATGTCGGCAAAGTAGCGCGAGTCGGCGGATCGAGGAAAGACATCGAAAATAATGCTGCGATGGGCCGGCAGCGGGCCACTGCCTTCGTCGTGCGGATCGCAGGCCTGCTCCCCGCCTGCCACGATGGTATGTTGGGCGACGCAATCGCATTCCATCAGTGCGACGTTGATCAGTTTCTTCACGCGCTCCGATGTGAGGAGTTCCCCGTCCAGCCAGAGATAGTTGTCGCGGATCTCGGCGCGCCGGAGGCTCTGGTGCGCGGCGGCGACCGCCGTTTCGGTGGCCCGTTGCGCGGCTTCAATGTGCCGGACTTCCTCGTCTGATTTCACGACACGGCGTTCATAAAACGGTTCGCGTTTGGTGCGAAGTGTGTAGCCGAGTTCCTGCAGCCGGCTTGCATGGAGAAAGGGAAACGTTGAGGGTACCAGGATCTCCGTCAAACCGGTGTCTTGCAGGACCAGATGAATCACGTCGATGGTGCCGGGATCCTTCACCCCTAGCGCTTTTGCGCGCCGTTCCAGATCGGAATAGGACAACACGCGATCGACCGTCGCCTGGTGGCGCGCCCGGTCGACTTCCAGGTCGCTCATGATCATGAACCGTTCGCCCTTCACTTCGAGATAGATGAAGGGATCGGGCGCAATAAACCGCGTGGCATAATACAGATTCGAGTCTGTTTCGCTGGCAGCGACGAAGACCGTGGCGGTCTGGTCTGGATGGGTGCTCTGCACAGTGGACTGGTTCATGAAGTGGATGCGATCACGTATTTCGGATGCTATCACGCGTTCGAAACGTAATCAAGGCGCGGGCGACACCGGTGCGGCGGGTGCTTCGGCTGGGAGCGGCGAAGGTGGTGTCTGGATTTCCAGCGACGGGTCGAACATGGGATCCTTTTCCTCTTGCGGGGACAAAATATCGATCGGCAGCATGACCGTATTTTTGAGCAGGTCGAACGCGAGTTGTGCGACACCGGTCAGTCCGGTGGTGAACGACTTCATCGGCAGGTAGGTCACTTGCGGATCGTCGATGGAACCCTTCACTTGAAACAAGGCCGTGGCCAGGCCCTTGCGGTCTCCGGCGACCAGTCGCCCGAAGAGTGGAATCGATTTCAAAAACTGCGAATAGGAACCGAACGGGCTGACGGCCCAGATCATGTCCAGCTGGTCGGTGGGCATGTCATAACTTCCGACGGCTGAGATTTTGAGCACGGGGCTATCGAGAATGAAATTCTGCGTTTTCATCAGGCCGTTTTGAATCGTCACGGTCGCGGTCATTCGATTGTACTGCAACCCTTCTTTTTCCAGATCCACTTTGCCTTGCAGCACCGCCGGCAGATTCAGAATGGAGAGAATCTTCCAGATGGCGCGCTTCTCTGTTTTGAGAATGCGTCCCTCCTGCGCCACCAGTTCGGTCTTGCCATTCAAGGTCGGCAGAACCCCGTGGGGATTGCGTCCATGCCCATGCAGCACACCGGTGAGCTTCAGGTCGCCGGTGAGCGGCTGGTCGTGCGCCCCCAGCAGCGGCAGCACGGCTTCGAAGGGAATGCCCGTCATCCTGACCGAGGTTTCCGTGTCGGCGGGCTGGCCCTTGGGAAGCCGGACGACCATGCGTCCCGCCACATGGCCGGTTCCCGACTGGCCGACAACGCGGTCGAGATCCAACAGGCCATCCTGGATCGTCAACCGCCCGGAAAGCCCCCCGAACCGTAAATGTTTGTAGAGTCCCTTCTCGATCGTGGCGGTCGCGCTGACTTGACTGGTCGAGGCCAAGGTCTCAAGGAATTCCCGGATCGGCGAGCGATGCCCTTTCGGAATGAGCAGGTCGAGGTCCATTTGGGCCGATTCGAGCTTGACCGCGATGACCGGCTTAGTGGTCCAGTTCTTCAGGGCTCCCGACAGGCTGACGTCGCTGTCCTTGATGCGAAACGAGAGCTGCTTGATGTCGGCGATGTGTTTAGAAAACTTCAGCCGGAGATAAATATCTTCGACGGGGCCATCCACGCCCTTGACGGTCATCAAGCCATTGGTGAGCGCCAGCCACCCGCTCGCGCGCCAATTTTTCCATTCGGCATCCGTGCCTTTCACGTCCATGGAGACTTCGAGATTGCCGGCTTCGAACCCGCTCTTATAAATCCATTCAGGGAGACTCGAGATCGAAACGGCGCCTGAGGCGAGCGAGGCGTCGATCGAAAATTGGTCGCCGAGGGTGATGCGCCCCTTCAGCGGGAGTCGCAACGGCGGCACCACGAGTTCCAGGCGCGAAATCGTCAGCCCGACTCCGCGCGTGACATCGGCGTCGAGCTCCAACGAGGCCGGCGAGCCAAGCGGCTTTTCACCCACTGATGGGAGCACGAGTTTCGCGTCATTCAGGCCGATCTCACCACGTAAATGCGGGGCGCCGGAAGGTCCGGACAACTGCACCTTGGCGTTGACGATACCGGACAGCAGATCGTCTGGGAAGGTGCCGGCAGACACCATCTGGCGGAGCTGGGCGGCGTTGCCCCTCGCGCGGATGACAAAATCTTGGAAGATGCTGGGTGTGCCGCCGCTGATCTGCCCGTTGAACTGGAGCTGCGCCTCACCCAAATTGGCCGTGACCTGATCGAACTGCGCGCCGCCGGTTTGTGAAAAGACGATGCGGCCTCGCATGGCGGTGAGCCGTTGCGGCAGGGAGGGATTCATGAGGCTGACCTGCTCGGCCAGGACTTCCCCGCCTGCGAAGGTAATGCCTTCCGGCTGGTCCAGTGGTCCGACCAGGCGGAAAGTCGGGTGCGTCTGCCCCTCGATCTCGCGCGATTGCGCCAGCAGCGACGTGAGCCGGTCCGCACGGATGGTCTTGGTCAGAAACTTCACCAGATCGGCCGCCGTCATATTGCCGCTGACATCCAACTCCATCCAGGGACCGGCTTCGAGAAAGGACACCACGGCCTTCCCGCCCGTCATTTGAAGGGTGCCGTAAGTACCCGTCAACTTGCCGACCCGGATGCGACCGGGCTCCACGGAGACAGTCGCGGCCAAATCTTGCGTCGGGACACGGTCGTTCCCGATGAGGGCGGCGCCCTTCTCAATGCGGAAATCACCCGTGAGCGACAATTGCGGGCTTGGCTCCGTCGCGCCGGTCAACGTGGCGGAGAGGATTTCCACGGTTCCACCCAACTGGCGCTGCTCGACGATTCCCGGCAATTGCGGATGAATCCATTGCGCGGGCATACGCGCGAAGAGTTTCTTGAGATCGATCGAGGGCGAGGCGAAGGTGATCGAAAACGTGGGTTGTGAGGTCAGAAGCCCCGCCAGGTTGGCTTTGCCGGTGACCGCCAACTGATCGACATTGGCGGCGATCTCAGTCAGGACGACATCGTAGCCGGCCACACCGGGCGCGACCCGGATGCGGCTTTTCAAATTCGCTCCGCCTTGCAGTTGGTCAGGTACTGGCCGAGGTCCGAAGAAGTCGGCGGCTTCGCGCAGGCGGAGGTTGGCGGTCTCGATCTCGCCGTCGAATTGAAAGGCGGGGTGGACCGAGTAGGGTTCCTCGGCGGCCAAGGACGAGGAGGATTCGCTCAAGCCGATGGTGCCCGTCAGCGAAAAGGCTGACGGGGCCGCCTCGGCAGGCAAGGAGGCGGAGATATGCAAGTCTCCTTGCGCTTTTCCCGGATAGACCTTCAACGCCATTTCAACCGACTCGAGCATGGCGGTCCGGACGCCGTCGGACCGTGCCTCATCCGTAATCGTCACATGGCCATTCTGAATCGTCGCTTCCCGGATTTGCAGCAACCGGCTGAACATCTGGTAGGCCGACTCGTCCTTGGCCGCGGACGGAAGTCCTGCGAGGATGTTCCAATGGCCGGACCGATTACGAATCAGCGTGACGGTCGGCTCGTCGAGAAACAGCCGCTTCGCCACGACCTGCTGCTTCAGCAGCGGCAGCAGGCGCAATACGATGTCCATTTCCTTGGCCTTGAAGACGAGGTGTGTCGGGTCGTCATGGCCGTACAGGCCGACGTTGGTGAGTTCCAGCCGAATACTCGGCAGCAGCACGAGCTTGATCCGATCGACCTCGATCTTGCGCCGCAGACTGGCTTCGAGTTGTTGCAGGAAAAAATTCTTGAGGATGTCGACGCCGAAGAGTTCTCGGGAATAGAGAAGGAGGAGCGCACCCACGACAAGAAGGCCGAGCAGAGACAGCACCACTGCGCGCGGACGAACCCTCACTCCACCTCCACGAACTAGGTCAAAATGCCAGTGTACTGGATGAGCCAGAGGGAAATCCATACAACGAAGAGCCGATACCGGGAGAAAAGAGCTGATGGCAGATAGCTGATAGCAGGAACAGTCGGTCGTTTTTCGGAAGGCGCCGCAAATAGTTCTTCCACAGCCTGTGCCCCGGTCTATAATGCCCCGCGCTCGTGCACGGCGGGCGAGAGGTGGAGGAACAGTGGGAGCGGAAAGATCGGCGACACCACTGCGATGGGGCATTCTCGGCCTGTTGTTCGCGATCAGCGCGGTGACCTACATGGATCGGGTCAACATTTCCGTGACGGCACGACAGATGATGCCGGCTTATGGCCTGACGGATCAGGACATGGGATACATTTTCTCCGCCTTCGTCTTCGGCTATGCCCTCTGCCAGATTCCCGGCGGGTGGCTGGGGGATCGTTGGGGTGCCCGAGTGGTGCTGACGGGCGCGTTGCTCTGGTGGTCGTTCTTCACGGCCTTGACGGCGCTGGCTGCGACCCTTCCCCTGGCCGCGATGGTCGGGACGGTCGGGGCGCTCATCCTGGTACGATTTTTTCTCGGTGTGGGGGAAGCCGTGGCCTTGCCGAATTTCAATCGGGCCGTGGCAGATTGGATGCCTCCGGCGCAACGCGGCCTCGGGATCGGCATTGCCATCGGGGGCATCGGGGTCGGAGCCGCCATCACGCCTCCCCTCGCCTCCTGGGTCATGGTGAACTACCGCTGGCAGACGGTGTTCTACCTCTCGGCCATGGTGGGCATCGTGGTGGCCCTGTTGTGGGTGCTCTGTTCTCGCGATTGCCAGGCGGCGGGTAGCCGTTCATCGACGTCCCCGCGCACGGACGTTCCCTGGAGGCAATTCCTACGATCACGCTCCCTTCGCTGGTTAGTGGTGAGTTATGCCTGCCTCGGCTATGTTGCCTACATCTACATGTCCTGGTTCTATCTCTACCTGGTGAATGTGCGAGGGATCGATCTGCTGCGAGGCGGCTGGCTCGCTGCTGCGCCCTTTGTGGCGATTCTCGTGTTTTGTCCGCTCGGCGGCTGGACCACCGATCGTCTGGTCCCGACCGTCGGTTTGACCAAGGCCAGAATGACGGTGGGTATCATCGGCATGGTCTTAGCCGGGGGGCTGATTGCGCTCGGCGCCTGGGCCGACTCGCAGACAGTGGCCATCGCTTGTCTGTCGTTGGGAGCCGGCTGGCTCTATTTTACCGTCGGCGCCTATTGGAGCGTGACGACCGATCTCTCCAAGACCCATGCCGGCACGTTGTCGGGCGTGATGAACATGGGCGCGAACGTAGGAGGCGTCGTGTCTCCCAGCTTGACCCCCTGGCTGGCCGATCAATGGGGCTGGACGGCGTCGTTGCTGGTCGCCGCGCTCATCGCCTTCTGTGGCGGGGTGATGTGGCTGAAGATTGATCCGACCCAGGCGATGAAGGAGTAGAAGGATGTGAGGTGCGTGAAGGATATGAGACCGAGTGGCCGTCGCCGCCCGCGAGCACGATCGACCACACCGATTCCCGTCTTCTCTGTTCCGTCATCTCCGCCCCATTCCGTCAGTGACGGGCCCATGAAGGAGAACGCTCGAAGTGGGACGAAGCCGGGGACCAGCGGTTCAGTTGACTGGTTTTGGAAGTGACTCCATGGACAGAGGGCCGATCCAAGGGTGTTAGCGGAACCGGCCCAACCATCGAAGCCTGCCCGATTCAGGATCCTTCATCAACAGCGCGGTCATTGAAATCCTCACGGACCCTCGCAGCCATCGACGCGACGCGTGCGACGTCAACACTCCTGGCGATGTCGACTGATTCCAACGACTCGATCGGAAACCACTCCGCCTCCAGCGCATCACCGGCCGCCTGGGGCAAGCCTGAAATCCACTCGCATAATACGGCGATCAACACAGAATGGGTAACCAACTGTCCACTCGCGTTCCGATAGAACGCGTCGACCGCCGTGAACACGTGCAGCGGGCGCACGACGAGGCCGGTCTCTTTCGCCACCCCCCGTGCCGCGGCAGCCTGGAGCGGTTCACCCGGCTCGATCTTGCCACCGGGAAAGCCCCACTTCCCCGCGTCCGGCTTATTCGCGCGGCGGACGAGCAGCACCTCGCCGCCTCGCAGCACCACGCCGATCGCCGCGGCAACCGGCGTGACGGTAATGGCCGGCAGCGAGCCTTTCTGCGCCTTCGTCTTGTCATGGTGACTCATATGATGATTCCTCCAATCCGACGTGTATTGGGCCGCGGACGTTGGGTATCGGAACCGGGTTGCGTCCTTGTCGCATCCTTGTCGGGCACGGAGTCGATAAGGGCTAGGGCCGGGCCGTTTTCGAAAAACTCTTCAGACCTTCCACCTTCCGTAAATTCCCCCGGACACTGGCTTGAAATACGACGCCGGGATCATCGACGTCTCCCTTCTTCCGGTGGGAAGCGAAGTTGGACAGCCGCAAGGTGCAAGGGGCAGGAACCAGGCTAGGCAGTCTGCGTCACACTGTCAAGGAGACCGTACAGGGATGCTCACCGACCGGCGCCGGTCTTCGAAGCGGGGGCGATGGCGTGCGTGACGGAAAGTAGGCTGCGCAGTTGACCGGTCTCTCGAAGACCCAGGCGAATAGGTTGTCGGGCGTGATGAATATAGTCGCGAATCAAGGCGGGCCCATCTCTCCGAAGCTGTCCCTCTGGCTAGCCGATCTCTGAGGGATGGCGGCCTCGTTGCTGGTGGCTGCGCTCATCGCCCTCTGCGGCGGGGTGATGTGGTTGAAGATTGATGCGGCTGAGGTCCTGAAGGAGTGAGAAGATCGGCACTGACTCATTTACGATTGTGTCGGGTGCTGTGAAGGTGCACTACAGCGTACGGTCATCTGACAAGGTATTTGGACCAGCCTAGCGTGAAGCAAGCTCGCGAGCGTGGGCGATCTCGCGTTGCCCGACAGAGCGGACCTGCGACGCTTCGAGTGTGATCACCGCGGCGGTCTTGCCTTCCAATGTCATGAACTCAACCTCGTAGGCCTGGCCATCACGGTACACATGAACCACCGTCCCCACATCGCCAGGCAAGAGCCCTTCCCCTGGAACGGCAGTGACCAAGACCACTGTGTCATGTTCTTTGATCATCGTGATGACTCCTGCGCTGTTGGATACGCGATCTTATCGTGGAGGGTGCCATCAAGGCATGGTTCCTAAAACCCCTCTAGCAGGATGCGGAAAAAGTCCGCCAGCGGCGTTCTCGCATCGCTCTGACCATCGGCATACAGAACAACTTACGCCTCGGCCAAGACACTGCCGACTCACCGTCTCGTCGGCGTCCACAAGCGTGGCGCTCATTATTCTTCGCGCCGTGGACCTCGCTGCGGCCTTGCTGGACGGCCTTTTTGCGCATCCTGCGGG
>JACQHN010000572.1 GCA_016199015.1 Nitrospira defluvii | reverse complement strand
TTCGCGCTGGTGCGCATGAAAGGGAAGCCGGGACAGTGGCTCTTGATCAAGCGGCGCGACGCAGAGGCGCGGCCTGGCTCCGACGTCACGCGCGACCATCAGCGGTCCGTCCTCAGTGGCCGATCCATTGCCGACTTGGAAGAGGAGGCTGCGTCCGGCCGGCTGGCCACGTATCGTTGTCACGGGTAGCCTGAACGGAAGCCAAGGTTCTGTGGCGGATAGAGGAAGGAGGAGGCGATGTCTGTGCCCAAACATCTGGAGGCGGCCGCAGCAAAACTCACGGATGCGTCACTGCGCATCGCAGAGGCCCGCGAGGGGCCGGTGACTTGTGACAATCAACAGCGCTGGCTCGAAGCCTTGACCGATTACTGCATGGCCCTCGGCGACATCCAGTCGTTTAACAACGAATCGATCCACGAGAAAGTGCATGAACTGGCAGGGCGAGTCGGATTGCGGAAATTTCCGTAAGCCTCGACGGGGAGGGATCATGAGAAGCCCCCCCGTGGGATGTCCCAAATGGCCGTCCTCTTCGCTCGTCGTTCGTTCCTCGGTGCCGCACCGGCTGTGGTTCCCTGATGAGATATGCTTCATGATTCACGGGTATCGCACGCGAAGCGACTGGACATGTTGCTCCGCGCAACACTTCAGGTCTTGGATTTCTCCTCCTTCACCCTCCGCTCTCTGAGACGGCGCAGCAATTCTTGAAACGACGAATCCACAATGATTTTGGTGAACTGACTGCGGTAGTTCATGACCAGACTGACTCCATCGACGATGACATCATAGGCGTACCATGAGCCGGCCTTGTTCGTGAGACGATAATCCATCGGAAAATCCAGTTTGTCGGACACCAGTCTGGTTCGGACCTCGGCATACTCTTCGACCGTACGTTCAGACAGATAGACCACCCGCTCGCCTGCATACCCTTCGATCCTCGCCGCATACTGGTCTGAGAGAAACGCCTTGAAGAGCTGCACAAACTCCTGTCGTTCTGATTGGTTGAGTGGTTTCCAATGTGCGGCGAGCGTCCGTTTCGACATCTCTTCGTAATCGAACCGCTCTGCGATCACCTTCTCAAGGAGTTGTCGCCGCTGCTTCAACTGGCTTGCTGCTTTCAGCTGTTGGTCATCGAGGATGCGGAATACCGTGTCGAGCGTCGCACGGACGACGGCGGTCGGAGATTCACCTGCTATCGCAGTGGGTGCACTGCCGGCGAGCAGCAATCCGACTGCCAGTCCTGCGGCGACTGTTCGGACCAGAGAGGATAGGCGCATTGTGCGGGCTTCAAATCTCTGCAACGTCGACCTCCCGATCCTCGTCGTCACCTCACGCTCGGTCTCCCGGCCTCTCAAACTTGCGTCACAGGCTGTCTGGCTGCGTGATCGAGGACCTGCTGAATATGCACGTCCACGTGCCTGAGCACCGACGGGGAAACGGCATAGCCGTCGCTCTCGTAGGTAAGAATGGGCATGCCTTGTTGAATGCTGCGCGGCTTGAGAATGGCCTCGGAGACACGTGCCCAAGCTGACTCGACACCCCGAAATATTCTGCATCGGCGAACTCAGGGCGGGTGAGCACTTCTTCGAGGATCTCAAGGGGGCGGCCCTGATGGGCGAGGACCGTCGCGGTTCGGCTGTCACCCCGTAGGGCCGCCACCTTGACCGTAAGGACACTGATATTGACGCCCACGCACGACATAGGTCAGTTACTCTTGTGGAAGGGGATCGCTGGTGATTTCTATGTGCACTCACGGTCAAGAGCAGCAAGTCGCATGCCTCGACACGACCATTGCCTCGCTGTGTTGAAAGAACAGAAGGGTAGCCACGGCAGCGAGGAATCAGACTCATGGGGGGAACGGCGAGGTCTGGGGGGGCAGACACCTCACTCTTCAAAAGACCAATGGTGCGAAAGGCGACAGGGCGAGCCGGTTTGGATCGATGCGCAGTGCTTCCACAAGGCAGTGATTTTGCGGCAGCCGGGCCTGCATGCTACCGCCGAGCGCAGGGAAGACGCACTCGCGGAAGAGCTCATCAGGTGGTCAGGGCCCCTCTCGCAGTGCGTTTGCGTTTCCGGCCTATTCCCTGGTTCTCTCCTTTTCTCATGTCCATAAGCCTGTGCCGCTGTGAGCACTGGGGAGGTTATTCCGCCTGTGATCCCATGAGCAGATTGTCGAGCATGTGCGACCATAATCGGCGAGCAATTTCGTCGAATGGGATGCGGAACTCGCGGACATCCTCACCGGCCAGCGTCGCTTCACCGGACGATTCCCAGACGATGTCTCCCGTTCTGGTGTCCCACAGTTGCAGGCTCAGGCGGAGTGTGGTGACGCGGGTTTGCAGGACTCGCAGACCAAAGAACGAAAACCGGCCGGACATGGATTGGCTGAACGAAGCGAGATTGGGCTGAAAGACATAGGCGACATGAATTGCCCGTCCAATTTTTTCGAGTCCCGCCCGATTGAGAATGCCGGTTCTGACATAGTCGGCCACCATGTCGGCATATTCCTCGGTTAATCCTCCCCGGTTGATGCGGTTCAGCGCTTCGTGGACCGGCAGGGAAGTGATGAGGGTCGGCCGCTGTTCCAAGGCGCTTGACAGCGAACGTGACACTTGGTGGGCATACCCTTCCAACCCGAATCCCACCACCGCGTTCAAGACGGCGACCTGCTCTTGCTTCAGCGTGGCCGGGTCGAAGGACGCGGCTTTGGGATGGAAGGCCGTTTCTTCTCCCCATTGCTGGAGCGGTCCCACGCAGCCGACTGACAGCAATACCGTCGATATCATCAGTACGCACACCATTGCCTGACGCATGCGTCTTTCTTGGGTTGCCCCGTTCTCATGGCCCCAAAGCTTCACAACAGGGTCATCGTAGTGCGTGAACCGTACCAGATGAAACCGTTCAGTTTCGAAGCCGCTGGGGATCATGTGCGGAAATCCGCTACAAGGCTGTTCTGGTCGCTGTAGCGAAAGGTCGCAGTCTCCCAGGCCCACCGATCGCAATATCACGCCAATCAAGAGCCGGTTCACTGTTCTTTACGGTGGCATCAGGATTGCTGAAGTTTGCAGGAGGACCACGAGCAGGGAACGTTCTCGTTTCCACGCTGTCCGAGGAAGCGGGGAATGTTTCCAGAATGGAGGCCTGAAGGTTCAGAGCGCTCCGGTAGGCGGCAATGAAGCAGCAGACCGGCAGCGAAGCGATGGATGGAGGGAACCAGGGGGGGAAAGGTGGCCAGGTACGGTCCCTGTGCGCGCATGAACGGTTCGCAAGATCTCCATCGTCCTGGGAAAAGGATGTTCTATGGTTACGAAAACTCGCGGCCGTGATCCAGCGTCGGCAAAGTGCCTGTCCGTTCTGAAGGTGCTCTTGGCCGGGTATCATTCGCGAGGTTTTTCCGTCCGCCTGTGGGATGGCACCGTCTGGGAAGCTGACCCTGGGGATGCAACCAAGTTCACGATTGTCCTCAAGCACCCTGATGCCTTGTGTAGGATGGTGGCGCCACCTCGCGACCTTGCACTTGCGGAAGCATATGTTCGCGACGACTTTGACATTGAGGGAGATATCGAAGCCGCGCTTGCCCTGGGCGAGCACCTCTGCGCCCTGCCTTGGACCACGAAGGCACTCTGGGGCCTGTTCTGGCAACTAGGCCCCCTTGTTTTCCTGCGGCTGCGGCATACCCGTGACAATGCGCCAGCCTTGAGGGGGAAATTACATTCACAGAATCGAGACCGCCGGGCGGTGCCCCCCCATTACGACCTCTCGAACGATTTTTTTACCCTCTGGCTGGATAGGCGCATGGTCTACTCTTGTGCGTATTTCTCGAATCAGTCGGATGACCTGGACAGAGCCCAAGAACGCAAATTGGACTACCTCTGCCGAAAGCTTCGGCTCATGCAGGGGGAACGGCTCCTCGACATCGGCTGCGGATGGGGTGGGCTGATCATGCATGCGGCCCGCCACTACGGTGTGGATGCACTCGGCCTCACGCTCAGCAAACCCCAGGCTGAGTTGGCGAATGAGCAAATCAGGCAGCGTGGGCTCGATCGCTCCTGTCGTGTCGAGTTGTGCGACTATCGTGACCTATCTATCAGCAGCGCCTTCGACAAGATCCTGTCGGTCGGGATGTATGAGCATGTCGGAGCCTCGGCCTTGCCGAAGTACTTCGATCAAGTCTGGCGTCTCTTGCGTCCAGGCGGCGTCTTTCTCAACCACGGTATCGCGATCCGGAACACATTCAGGCCTGACCGATTTATTGATCGTTATGTCTTCCCCGACGGAGAGTTGATTCCGATCGGTCCCCTGTTGACCATGGCAGAGCAGAGTGGCTTTGAAGTGCGCGATGTCGAAAGCCTGCGTGAACATTACGCCATGACATTGCGGCACTGGCTCCGACGGCTTGAAGCAGGCCATGCCGAAGCCACGCAGATCGTGGATGAGACAACCTATCGCGTATTTCGACTCTACCTGTCTGCGTTTGCGGCACGGTTTCAGAGTGGCTTGTTCGATCTGTACCAAACGCTCTTACTGAAATCGAACGGTGGTGAAAGCGGACTGCCTCTGACGCGCGACGATTGGTACATGCGGACGCCCCCTGAACAAGAGTCGTGGGCCTCGGTGTAAGGCTGCTGTCCTCAAGATGGAAGGACACCTGACATGACATGAGACACATGAGCGCCCAGGTCCAAGATCACCGTTGTGCGCGAGTGAAGCGCTCACCTGCGTTTGAGAAGGGGAGGACACTATGACATTGACAATGCCGGATGCACTGCGACTACTCGAGCTGTTCCATCAACGAGATTATGCCCAAGCCAGACCCCATCTGTACGTCAAGTCGCTGAAGTCGGATAACTGGGTTCGCCCCAAAGGAATGAGAGTGGTTCCGTCAAACCTCGAGGTCGAAATTTTGGATCTGGAAAGCGAGCAATGGGAAACGATTCCGTTCAAGGATCTGAGTTTCGGGCTGTGGTAGTGTTCGCGGCCAGGCCGTTGGTCTGTGGCGTAACAGGATCGCATAGGGGCACGCTGATGGCCTGATGGAGGGATGCGATGGACGTCATGGAAGCCATGTACCAGCGCCGCTCCGTGCGGGCGTACCGCGAACAGCCGGTCGACAAAGCGGCAGTTGAAGTACTCATCAAAGCCGCAATCCACGCTCCCAGCTCGATGAACGAGCAACCCTGGGCGTTTGCGGTGATTCAGGATCCGAAGCAACTCGCAGCGTGGTCGGAGCGGATCAAAGCCTATGTGCTTAAGCGTCTCAAGCCAGACTCTCCGCTGGTGAAGTATCGTGACATGCTCTCAAGCTCTGACTACCATGTGTTTCATCGGGCGGGGACGCTCATCATCATCTGTGCAAGACCGGGTACACACAACGGAGAGGAAGATTGCTCCTTGGCTGCGCGAAACCTGATGCTGGCAGCTCATGCGATGGGTCTGGGGACTTGCCCGGTCGGGTTCGCGCGGCCCTAGCTGAACCTGGCAACAAGCAAGCGCGAGCTCGCCATTCCGACAGGCTACAAGGCGGTGTTCCCTGTCGTCGTCGGCTATCCGAAGGGCGAGACCGCTGCGGTGCCCAGGAAAGAGCCGGAGATCGTAGTGTGGAGATGACAGCGTTTGAGAAGGAGCCTATCCCTGTGAAAGTCAAAGGCCAGAAAGGGAACGACACAATCCGTCTGGCTGTCGTGGGGTTCGGGAGGATAGGAAAGGCCTGTGCGGAAGCCTTGTTCGAGAGCAAGGACCTTGTATTGGCGGCGATTGTTCGACGCCCCGATAGTCTTGCCCAAGCGTTGCCGGACGCGTTCAACAAGATTCCGATCGTCTCTCACGCAGCGCAGGTTCACCATGTGGACGGGGCGCTCCTGTGCGTGCCGATGGCGCAGGTCCTCGATACGGCGCATGACTGTCTTCAGCATGGCATCCCCATCATCGAATCCTCTCTGCTGCATGGGGAGGCCTTTCATGCCCATCGGGACGCGATTCACCGGATCGCGATTCGCTACGACGTCCCGGCCATTGTGGGTGCCGGCTGGGATCCGGGAGCGCTGTCCATCGTGCGATCCCTCTTCGCACTCTTGGCTCCGGAGGGCGACATCGAAACCAAGCATCGTGTGGCAGGGAGCCTCCATCATACGGCGATGGCTCGGCAGGTGGTTGGTGTCAAGGAAGCGCTCTGCACGGAACAGCTTGCGGCGAACGGAACACGCCAGCGCTATGTCTATGTGGAATTGGAGGAGGGGGTCGATGCTGATCGGATAGCCGACGCGATTCGTGCCGATCCGCTGTTTCTCGGGGAAGAGACCTTGGTGTTTCCCGTCGACAGTGTGGCCGCGCTTGAACAGGAAGGTCGTGGGATCGTCCTCGAGCGGCGCGGTGCCCCGGGGCGATCAGGGCATCAACGATTGCTGTTTGAAGCCCGCTTCGATGAATCCCTATTAACGGCGCACATGATGCTGGCTGCTGCCCGTGCGTTGCCAGGGCTGAGCCCAGGCGCACATTCCCTCCTCGATCTGCCGTTGAATGCTTTGTGGGGAGAGCAGGGTCACAACGCTGAACGAGCGTGGCTGTAGATCTGACCCACTGCGAGATGATGGCAGCTCCGGCGCATGATGACGAAGCCCGGTGAGGATCCACGTGTGTGGCCAGGAAGAGTTGCCTGGGAAGAGGAGTGCGAACATGAACGTCCCCTGGGCCATCATCCTGGTGGCGGCTGCCGTGACAGCCTGTACTGGTGCGACAGTCATACCGCCCAACCTGGAGGAGCGCGTTGATCGCAACCTGTCGTTCGATCAGCTGAAAGCAGCGCCGGCGTCCTATCAAGGCCGTCTCGTCGTGTTCGGGGGAAGCGTCTTGTCTGCCAGGCGGTTGAAGGATGCCACTCGAATCGAGGTGCTCCAGCTGCCGCTCGACAGTTCGCTGGCACCAGTCGGGCGCCCGACTGATTCTCACGGACGTTTCCTGGTTTTTCACAAAGAGTTCTTAGACCCGGCCGCGCTTCCTCCCGGGACACGCGTGACCGTGGTCGGCGAAGTGGTAGGAGCCGTCACGCTGGCGCTGGATGAGATCGACTATGTCTATCCCTCATTGGACAGCCAAGCCGTGACGGTCTGGCCTCCCCGATTGCCGACCTATTGGTTCCGCCCCTATCCCTATTTCGGCGCGTACTGGGGACCATTTTGGGGGCCCTATTGGGCTCCCTATTGGGTTCCGTGAGAATGCGGAGGGGAGATCATGGTCACAGGTGAGCCT
>JACQHN010000579.1 GCA_016199015.1 Nitrospira defluvii | reverse complement strand
GCGCTCGCATGGCGCAAGGGGTTCGCGAGACCGGCGGTCATCAACGTGATTCAAGAGGCGGTGCGAGCGCTGAACATTTCCGGGCTGGTAGCGATCGCTGCGGCTCACTAACCTCTTTCGTTGCATAAAACAGTGTGGCCGCGTCGCGTTCTGCCAATACTAATAACCCTTTCTCCCTTGTCCTCTGGTTCGATTCACGAGCGGCCATACCAACCCTCAACCTGCGCAGCAGACCGGCACAGGATGTCACGAGGATGACGCCCGTCATGCCTCACCTCACTGCCGTCGCTCGATCAAGTCACGCAACGCGGCCTGCATCTGCAAGTGAGGCAGATGAATCCGACCGCCATGGCCGGCCAGCACCCATTCGAAGGGATACTGCCCCAGTGTCTCTATTGAACGATGCAAGGCATCTGCATCCCACACCAACTGCCGCGGTGATTCCAGCTGGCGATGCTCTGGATCCCACCAAAGGTGATCACCGGTAAACAGGAATTGATCCCTGTAGAGGAGACACAGGCTGCCTGCCGTATGGCCGGGGACCGGGATGATGCAGAACTCTCTGGCAAAGAGACGTGCATCCAGCCCTTCGATGATCTCTTCCGCATCCGGCATGGCATGGACATCCTCGCGATGAATGATTCGCTTCGCGCCGAACCGTTGCGCGTACCTGGCCGCATCCGCGACATCGTCTTCGTGCGTGAGAAAGATATGCGCAACCCCGCCCATTCCTTCAAACGCCTCAACCAGATGTTTGAGATAACGCGGCGAGTCGATCAACCAATTCCCGTCAGCATGCTGCACATAAAAGCTATTGGCACCGAAGGACTTCTCTGAGTTGAACCCGCAGTAGTAGACGCCGCCCTCCACCAGGAGCGGAAAGTCGGCCTTGGCGGCATTCAACAAGGACTTGTTACTCTGCTCGGTGCCGATCGAGCCGGTCGGGCAGGCGAGTAACGCACGATAGGCCTGTTGCCTCTCTGTGTCGCCGACCGGTTGATGGACCACCGCCGAGTACTCTCCAATTTCCTCGAAACTGATCGGAGCCAATTGACGACAGGCATCACAATTGATGCAGGTCGAATCGACGTAGAAATTCCCCGGACGATTCGTGTCCAATCGTTTGTGCGGATCAGCCATTGGATGCTCGCTTCGTCGGCTTCTTCACAATCGGTCTCGCCGGTCGGATGACTTTTGCGCCTTCAGATGCGCGCCAGAGATACCAAGCGGCGGCGGTGCGATAGGGTTTCCAGCGCTCTCCATACCGGAACAGCTCTTTGGGTGTCGGCATCTCGCCGAGAGCGTAGGCGATGCGAAATCCATTGCGCACCCCGAAGTCATCGACGGGCAACACATCCGGACGTCCGAGTTGAAAGATCAACAGCATTTCGACCGTCCATCGTCCGATGCCACGCACCTCAACCAGCCGCTCAACAATCGCGTCGTCGTCCAATCCTTGAATCACGCGCGAGGTCGGCACCGTTCCATCGAGCGCCTTGGCTGCCAGATCACGAAGTGCCGCGATCTTGGCGTGAGAAAACCCGGTGCTACGAAGCGCGTCAGGAATCGCCGCCAACACCTCGGTCGGCCGGGGAAACCGCCGACCGGGAAAGAGCGCGATAAACCGTTTCAGGATGCTCTCCGCGGCCTTGCCATGCAGTTGTTGATAGGCAATGGCGCGCGCCAGCGACTCAAACGGGGAGCGCCCCGCGCGAAGCGGCAGCGCATAGGGTCCGACCTCGGCGATCAGTCGCTTCATGACCGGATCGATCTTAGACAGATGCCTGGTTTCTGGTGAATGTCTGCTCATCTCAACAGCCACACGCTTCTTACAGCTGAGGGTCCTCCTGATTGGTGATCGCGTCGGCTTCGATCTCGACCAGCATGTCCGGATCGATCAACCGTTTGACCTCCACCATGGTCGTCGCCGGCCTGATCGTACCGAAGACTTCGCCATGGGCCCGGCCCACTTCCTGCCATTGTTCGATGTTCGCCATATAGATGCGTGTCCGGACCACGTCCGCCATCGACGCGCCGGCCTGTGCGAGCGCCGCTTCAATCGTCTTCAGCGTCTGAATGGTCTGTGCGTAGGGATCGCCCTTGCCGACGAGTCCGGTCGGCGTCATGGCGGTCGTCCCGGAAACCTGCACGGACTGACCGACCCGCACCGCCCGCGAATAACCGATCTTGCCTTCCCATGGGCCTCCGGTCGAAATGTTGCGTCTTGTCATGCATCCTCCTGTTCCAGTTACATTACAATGCCGCCGCCGGCATGAATCGTCTGTCCCGTCAGCCAGCGCGCCTGTTCGCTCACGAGAAACGCCACCACATCGGCAATGTCTGTCGGGAGACCGAGCCGCTTCATGGGTGACATCTGAATTCCCATGTCACGATAGGGCTTCGTTAACACCCCCGTATCGGTAAATCCGGGCAACACCGTATTAACGGTAATTCCTCGCGGCGCCAGTTCTTGGGCGAGGCCTTTGCCGTACTGTTCGAGCGCCGCCTTGCTCCCCAAGTGGGCCGTGGCGCCGGGAAAATTCAGATGGGTGAGTGCCGTAGAAATGTTCACAATGCGTCCGCCGTCACTGAGCACCTTCGCGGCTGCCTGCATCGCAAAGTACGGCCCCTTCGCATTCAACGCAATAATGGTATCGAACTCCGCCTCGGTCGTCTCCACCAGCGGCCGAGGGAGGAACCGGCCTGCATTGTTGACCAGAATATCCAGGCGATGGAACTGTTGCATGGTCTCCTGCACCAGACGTTGCGCCTCGGCTACCCGGCGCATGTCGGCCTGTATCACCAGGGCCGTTCCACCCTTGGCCTGAATGCCGTCGGCGACTGTCCGGGCCTTCTCTGCATTCACATGGTAGTTCACCACCACCGCCGCGCCCTCCTGCGCCAAGCGTTCGGCAATGGCGCGGCCGATGCCGCTGGATGCACCGGTGACGATCGCGATCTTGCCTGTCAGAGAACCCATTCACCCGCCTCCATTCATTTCCGGGACCGCGCCGCCGGCATCTCAGTCCGAAGCTCACTCTCTGCAGGCCGCTCGTCTCGTGAATGCCTGGTCTGATACAGTGCGCGCATGAGTATCCGTCTTGACCAGACCGTCCCCTTCGAGCGGTCTCTGCGCGAATATGAGCAGATGTTTTCGCTCAGCGCGGCGGACCGCCGGCGCCGCATTCTGGGCTGTGCCGCCGGGCCATCCAGCTTCAATGCCGAACTCACGGCGGCCGGTGGCGACGTCTGGTCGATCGACCCACTGTATCAATTCGGCGGAGCGGAGATCCAACGGCAATTCTTCTCCACCCTGGATCACGTCATCGATCAGGTGCGGGCGACGCCGCAGAATTGGGTCTGGAGTTATCATCGCGACCCGGAGGATCTACGACGGAACCGGATCGCGGTGATGAAAACATTTGTTGCCGATTACAGCGGGCGGACGGGAACAGGTCGGTATGTCTGCGGCGCCTTACCGAACCTCCCGTTCGAGGCAAACCGGTTCGACCTCGCACTGTCGTCGCACTTTCTCTTTTTGTACTCGGACCATTT
>JACQHN010000578.1 GCA_016199015.1 Nitrospira defluvii | reverse complement strand
TGCCGGCCGACGTCGATCGATCGGTCTGGCAGGCGCTCTCGGAACGCGTGCATTACCTGGCCGGAGACTTTCAAGAAGGACTCACCTATCGACGGCTGAACGACCTGCTCCAGCAGGTCGATGCTGCGGTCGGCACCGGCGGTAACTACATCTTTTACATGGCGACGATTCCCGGCTTGTTCGGCCAAATTGTGACGCACTTGGGAGAGTACGGATTGACGGTCGAACGCGACGGCACCTGGCGCCGCGTCGTGATCGAAAAACCATTCGGGCATGACTTGGAATCAGCCCGGGCTCTCAATCGCGAACTACAGCGGGTCCTGCAGGAACGCCAGATCTACCGAATCGATCACTACCTGGGAAAGGAAACGGTTCAGAATATCCTGGTGTTTCGATTTGCCAACGGTATTTTCGAACCGGTGTGGAATCGCCAGTATATCGACCATGTTCAGATCACCGTCGCGGAGAGTCTGGGGGTGGAACATCGGGGCCGCTACTATGAAGAGGCGGGGGCCTTGCGGGATATGGTGCCGAACCATCTGTTGCAACTACTCTGCTTTCTGGCGATGGAACCACCGAATTCCTTTGCTGCCGATGCCGTGCGTGACGAGAAAGCGAAGGTGCTGCGAGGGGTGATGCCGTTGACTTCGCTGGATGTCTTGCGGTTTGTCGTCTTCGGCCAATATGGCCCCGGCACGGCGGACGGAAAGCCAGTGGTCGGGTATCGAGCGGAGCCGCATGTGGCGCCCACCTCCATGACTGAGACGTTTGTGGGGATGAAACTCTTCATCGACAACTGGCGCTGGGCCGGGGTCCCGTTCTACCTCCGCACCGGGAAGCGCATGGCGCGGCGATTGACCGAGATCGTGGTGCAGTTCAAGCGGGCTCCGTTCATGTTATTTCGAAAAACCCATGTCGATCGATTGGCTCCTAACGTGCTCGTCATCCGCATTCAGCCGGACGAAGGCATTTCATTGCGCTTTGATGCCAAAGTGCCTGGACCGACTGTCCGGATCGGTACGGTCGATATGGATTTTCAATATGCCGACTATTTTGGCAACGCACCCAATACCGGCTATGAGACGCTGTTGCACGATGCCATGGCGGGAGATGCCACGCTCTTTCAACGGGCGGACAACATTGAATTGGGGTGGGCAGTCGTGCAAATGATTCTGGATGTCTGGAAATCCCTCCCTGGGGCTGCGGCTTTTCCGAATTATCACAGTGGCAGCTGGGGACCGGCGGAGGCAGAGGCCTTATTGCGGCGCGAGGGCCGGGAGTGGTGGGACGGAGGGCGCGCGTAGCTCGTGAAGCAGCGAGGATCTCTGACGGGTAGCAGGGCGGGGTAGCAGTCAACAAAGGAAACGGGCGGGAGGACTGCCTCACGGCTGTGTTCAGCATACAAGACGAGGTGGGCGATGGCGCAGGCGATGACAGAGATTGCAACCCTGGCAGGCGGGTGTTTTTGGTGTCTCGAAGCCGTGTATGACCAGGTCAAAGGGGTTCAGTCGGTTGAGTCCGGATACATCGGTGGGCAGATGGCTGCTCCCACCTATGAACAGGTGTGCGGCGGACGAACCGGACATGCGGAGGCGGTGCGGATCACATTCGACCCTCGGGTGGTGACCTATCGTGATCTCTTGAACGCGTTCTTCGTGATCCATGATCCCACGACGCTCAACCGGCAGGGCAATGACAGCGGAACGCAATACCGATCCGCGATTTTCTATCATTCCCCGGAGCAGAAACAGATTGCCCGCGAAGTGATTGCGGCGGTCACTCAGGAACGCCTCTATCCGAATCCGATCGTCACTGAAGTGGTGCCGGCGAGCCAGTGGTTTGAGGCCGAGTCCTACCACCAGGAATATTTTGCGCGCAACCCCTCTCAGGGCTACTGCACCTATGTCGTGGGACCCAAGGTGTCGAAATTTCGACAGCACTTTGCGCCGCTCTTGAAGGCGTAGCGACGGGCGGGAATTGCATCTTTTCTTACGAAGGCTTGAAGAGCCGACGAAGGCCGTCGGCTAGGTCCTGAAGCAGGTTGGGTTGTTGGGTGATGTGGCGCCGCTTGACGAGGAGCTCGGCTTGGGGCGGGCAGAACGGCCATTCGATAGTGCTCTTTCCTTGCACCTGAGCGATGATTTCGTCGTCCGGTCCTTCTGCCGGAGAATGCGTCACAATCAACGGGTCTTTCGGATCGAGTACACAGGTAGATTCGTACCCGATTTGCTGGTACTGATCGGGCTGGAAGAGCAGAACCTTGTGGGCTCCGTTCGAGAAAACCGTGTCGCCTTCGCGAATGGGTCCGTCCGGCGCAATGGAATAGAGCACCATGGGGGTCAGGATAATCACGGCTGCCGCCAGGGCGATTGACCACAGCGGAGGTTCCGCGCCCCGTCGCTGGAATTGTTCAGGCCGATCCATGTCGCCGGCCGGCTCCCTTTCAATTGGACTTGCGTCCTAGTCGAAACTTCTTCACACTCACGGCCCCGCGCAGCGTGGTGATTTTACCCTATGTGGCGGAGAAAGGTCCGTGGCGACAGTCGCAATGGTCTATTGTCCAATGTGTTCAGGTGGTGCCAGGCGGGTGAGCCGTCATGGCTGGCGAGATTTCTTTATGCAAGTGATCGGGTTTTATCCGTTTCGTTGCACCATTTGCCTGTACCGCTTCCGTCTTCGCCGTCGAACATAAACAGCATTCCAGGGTTTCCGGCGAGAACTCGTGAGCGACCGGCCTGCCGGCATTGAGAGCCTCGGCCTTTCTGCGGAGACGACCGCACACGGCGGCTGCGAGAGGGCGGCGTAAGCAGTCGTTGGAATGACCGGGCGACAGCCCGTCGTACAAACTAGACTTGCAACCAGCCAGGGAGTTTCCGTAGGATACTTTCTCCTGCGGACGCGCCAATTTCTAATGGCGTCTGCTGTGAAACAGGTGAGTGCGCGATATGTCGTTTTGTGGCAAGTGTTCCGGATATACGAAGCGTTCTCGCCGCCAAGGGTTTTTCGACTTTCTCTGCTTCCTGGTCGGCTTCTATCCCTATCGCTGCTTGCGATGCGGTCGCCGAACCCATCTACGCCAGCGCGTCTGACGCAAGGCGCCATCCCACACCTCTGTTTTAGCCAGCCTGCGTAAGTAGCCTCGTGATGAGGTACGCATGAACGCCTGTTTTTGCCGATGGGCCGTTACGATTCAAAGCAAATCTTCCTCTGAATCCTGCATGCCGGACTCTGTCGGCACGGCATCGGTTCGGAGAGCCGAGAAATCGAACAGTTGGCGATCCAACAGCAACGGCGGGGCTACGTTGGAGAGCGCCGCGAACATGCTGTCGTTGGAGCCAGGAAATCGCTCGTTCCACTCGCGAAGCAGCACCTTGACCTGTTTTCGCTTCAGATCCTCTTGTGAGCCGCAGAGGTCGCAGGGGATGATCGGAAACTGGAGCAAGGCCGCATACCGTGCCAAGTCCGCTTCCTTCACATAGGCCAACGGGCGGATCACCAGATGGCGGCCGCTCTTGGAGCGCAGTTTCGGCGGCATTGCCTTCAGCTTGCCGGTAAAAAACACATTGAGCAGAAGTGTTTCAAGGATGTCATCACGGTGATGGCCCAGCGCGATCTTGGTCGCGCCCAACTCCGTGGCAAGCCGATAGAGATAGCCGCGCCGCAGACGAGAGCAGAGTGAGCAGGTGGTGTGACCCTCGGGGATCAGCCGTTTGACGATCGAGTAGGTATCGCGCGTTTCAATGTGAAACGGCACGCCGCGTCGAGTGAGATAGTCGGGGAGCACATGGGCAGGAAAGCCAGGTTGTTTTTGATCCAGGTTGACGGCGATGAGGTCGAAATGGATCGGCGCGCGGCTGCGCAGCGACAGCAGAATTTCCAGCAGACCGTAACTGTCTTTTCCTCCCGAGAGACAGACCATGACCTTGTCGCCATCCTCGATCATGCGGTAGTCGGCGATGGCTTGTCCAACGAGACGGCAGAGACGGGTCTGCAGCTTCTCGATCTCGTCTGGGCGCGTCGCCGGCTGAATGGGGGCTGCGGGTGGTGGCGTGCTGGTGCTCGGCATGGCGGGGCATTCTATCGCAAAAAGGGCAGCAAATGGGATGCCCTTCTTGCAAGGGGCAGGAACCATCGTGGAGAGACTTCATGCTAGTGGAGGCAAGAAGCGCTGATCTTTAATAACTTGAGTGATGGAGCCGGCCAGCTACTGCTACATGCCCGTAAGTGCCCCCCGCCTGGTCAGGCTCTCGTGAGTCTGTGCGCTCTAGCAGGATGCGGAAAAAGTCCGCCAGCGGCGTTCTCGCAAGACACTGCCGCCTCACTATCTCGGCGGCGTTCACAAACGTGACGCGCTTTATTCAGCGCGTCGTGAACCTCAGAGGCTCACCGTACGGCACAGAGTACGATTCGCCCCTAAGACACTGGGCGCTCACCGACTCGCGCCCGTCCGCAAACGTGACGCTCATTATTCTTCGCGTCGCGGACCTCGCTGCGGCCTTGCTGGACGGCATTTTTGAGCATTCTGTGTGGCCAATCGTTGCCGCCTGAAATCTCAGTGTCTCTCACGACTATAGGGGGGAAGTTTTCCGCAACCTGACAGGGTTTCATGCGACGGCTACGCTGGTGTCACAATGTGCCGCGAATGTGTAGAATGTGCTCGGATAGTCTCTGCGCCAGTTCACCACACTAACCCGCATTATTCATGAGCGATGGTCAGTGGGTCAGTGGACGCCATTCTGGATAAGTTGGCGACTCCTGTGCCCCCCGTCGCGGTCGCTGACAGCGGCGGCGGTGCCCCACTCTCTCTGTGGGACGCGGTCCGGTGGTCGTTGCACGTCCTGCGTGGGAGATTCACGACACACGTCTCCTGGCTGATTCCGCTGCGCCGTCGTCCTGCACGAGCCTGGGTGTGCGGTTAGCCTGGTACCGCGCCGACTGCTACGGCCACCCGTTGCCAGGTCGTGCCCCAGGGTGCCGTGCGGGGCAGATGCAGCACGATGCGGCGCACCGAGCATTCGACCCACACGGCCATCTTGAGCAGCCGCTCCCGCAGCGTGGACACCTGCGCTCGAGCGCAGTCCGTGCCGTGGGCCTGTTGCCGCAACGCCTGCAGCAGGACATATGCCGCCGCCGTCAGCAACACCCGGAACTGATTGGCCCAGAACTGCGAGCAACTCGTGCGGTCCAACGCCAACCCGTGATGCAATTCCTTGAGCCGGTTCTCCATCTCCCCGCGTTGGCAGTAGATGGCATACACCGTAGCTGGGGCATCTGCAAGATTGGTCACCACGAAGCGCGGATTGCATGTGGGATCTCGCCCAGGGAGCCGGACCACTTCGGCTTTGATGAGCACGCGACGGCGGTGCAACCAGCTCTGGGCCGCATAGAGGGTCTCCCCATAGACGTGCTCGGTGCGGCCGCTGTACTTGGAGAGGCCGTAGGCCTCGCCCAGCAAACGTCCAGCGCGCCGCTCCAGGCGCGGGTTGCTGGCCAGCCCCACGACATACTCGACCCGCTCCGCGTCCAAACAGTCCAGCCAGTCGTTCCCGGCGAAGCCTCCATCCACACGCACTCGTAGCGGCGTGCCGGGAAACGCCCGCCGCAGCCGACGGAGCAGGGTCCGCAGGAGCCCGAACGCGCCGTGCTTGGCGGGGCTGTTGCCAGGCCGCAACACCACCGCAACCAGATACGGTTCCGCTTCGTCGTTGAACGTCAGCGTCGCCACCAGGGGCCGAGAGCACCAGCTGTCGTAGTGCCCATTGAAGAAGGCCAATTCCTGCTGCCCGTGGGTGGGATCATCGGTCGGGTCCAGGTCAATCGTGATCCGGCGGGCTCGCCCCTTGAGCCGGTGGCGATGCTGCGCGATCACCGTCGCGGCCAACGTCCAGCCCATCCGATACAGGGCCCGTGGGCCTGCCGCATTCTCAAACCGTGACAGCGTGGGCTGCGAGGCCAGGGCCGCCCCGGTGAGCGGGTCCCGGCCCACCGCCAGCTTGTGCATCGGATCGTCCGCCAGTCGAGCGGCATCATGGCCATCCTCGTACCCACAGGCCAAGCCGAACACCCGCTGGCGCAGTCGGTCCCGCAGTTCGTGCTGGACCTTCCGCGGATCGCGCCGATCTGGCAGGCAGGCCGCCAAGTCCTCGGTCAGTGTCAGCCGCTCGTCCAGGGCTTTGAGCAGGAGGCCCCCGCCATCCGTACTCGCGTGCTCCGCGTCGAAGCGAGCCACCACCGGCTTCATCTTCTGATGGAATTTCAAGGTCAGTTGGGGTATACAGTCTGTCGCCATCGAGTCTCCTCCCAGTTGCGCGTGGAAGCGTCTAGACACCGCTCCTATAGCATAGTGGGGGGCCTCGATGGCTTTTTTGTTGCCACAGTCATGAATTATTCAGGTTAGACAGAATCATCACCCCGCTCAAATGG
>JACQHN010000571.1 GCA_016199015.1 Nitrospira defluvii | reverse complement strand
TCACAGGAGTTGGGACGCTGATGTTTGTGATGAGTAATGTGCTGCAGGGGACTGCCACGGTGTTGGATACGGTGTTGTGGCTGTATATGTGGGTCATCATCGCTCGCGCGTTGATTTCGTGGGTTAATCCGGATCCGTGGAACCCGATCGTGCAATTTTTGGAGCGCGCGACGGAGCCGGTGCTGGCGCCGATCCGTCGGCTGGTAGGATGGCGCATGGGCATGGATCTGTCGCCGATGATTGCGATTCTGATTCTTGTCTTTTTGCAATATGCCGTGGTTCAATCGTTACGGGATATCGCCGTGCGGATGCATTAACCGTCGGGCAAGAGGTCTCGTATGAAAATCACTCCCATCGACATTCAGCAGATGGTCTTCCAGGTCAAGTTCCGAGGTTATGATCGGGATGAAGTCAACCGGTTTCTCGAAGAATTGGCACTGACCGTTGAGAATTTGAATCGAGACAACAGTGCCCTGCGTGACAAGCTGGCCATCACGGAGCAGCAGGTCGCTGATCTGCGACGTACGGAGACGACCCTCTCGAATACGTTAGTATCGGCACAGACGCTGGCCGAGGATGTGAAGCGGTCCGCGCAGCGGGAATCCGACTTGATCGTGAAAGAAGCCGAGCTGAAGGCGAGCGAAATTATTCGACAGGCCCGGGTGAGCCTGGCTGATATGCAGCGCGGTCTCTCGGACTTGCAGAAACAACGTCTGATGATGGTGGAGCGATTCCGGTCGACCTTGCGCTCGTTCGAGCGCATGTTGGAAGTCGAAGAAAGCGACGCCTATCAACCTGATTCTGCATCGGTCGAGGGGAAGCTGGCCGGCGGATCAAGTTCTGCGCGTTGAGCATCCTGCGCTTGGGTAGAAGTCCATCCTCGCCTACAACAAGACTTTGGCCGGCCAAGCTGTTCGCGTTGTTCTGCGTCACTCGCCTTGTGAACCGGACATAGACTCCTAGCCATGTCATCCCCAGATCCCATTCAGTCGGCGCTCCAGGGGGGCGTCGACGACGGCACATTTCCCGGTGCTGTGCTCGCGGTCAGGTTGCGGGGAAGGATGGTCTATGAAGGAGCCGTCGGGTACCTATCCCCGCAGTATCCGGGCAGTGTCGTGACAGCTCACACGTGCTACGACCTTGCGTCTCTGACCAAGGTGCTGGCGACCACGACGGCGTGGGTGCTTTTGATCCAGAGCGGGCAGGTGGCGCTGGACGATCGGATCGATCGTATCCTGGCGGAGCTCAGAGACAGTCCGGTAGGCGTCGCGACGGTGCGCCAATTGCTCATGCACAGTTCCGGCCTTCCTGGATGGCGTCCTTATTATGAACGGATTGCCGCAACCGAGGCGGTTCAGTCCGGGTTTCTGGGGAGTGCCGCGGCTCGGCAGATCGTACTGGGCTATATTGCGAGGGAAGACCTGCTCTATGAGCGGGGCTCGCGCAGCCTCTATAGCGACCTTGGGTTCATGCTGCTCGGATTCGCCGTGGAGCGCCTGTCGGGTGAATCGCTCGACCAGTTTTGTCGGCGGCGGGTCTATGATCCGCTGGATGCCCATCCGCTGACATATGTCCCGCGCGGGCCGCTCACCCAGCATGCCGCGCCACCTGGGGCGGCGCTTCCGATCGCTCCCACCGAAGAGGATGGCTGGCGTGGGCGAATGCTGTGCGGTGAGGTGCATGATGAAAATGCGTTTGCGTTGGGCGGGGTGGCCGGTCATGCCGGATTGTTCGGGACGGCTCGAGCGGTGCTCGCAGTGGCGCAAGTATGGATGGCCGGCTGGCGAGGGGATCGTGGGTTGTTAGAGCCGAGCCTTGCCACACGTTTCACGACGCGGCAACAGACGGTTCCGAATTCCAGTTGGGCTTTAGGGTGGGACACGCCGTCGGCGCCGTCCTCTTCAGGGGCGCATTTTTCTCCCGAGTCATTCGGTCATCTCGGGTACACCGGCACATCGTTATGGGTTGATCCGGTCAAGGAACTGGAAGTGGTGCTCCTCTCGAACCGAGTACATCCCACCAGGCGCAACGAGCGCATTCGGGCCTTCCGCCCGTTGATTCATGATCTCGTATGCCGGGAAGTGCTGGGAGTTTAGGACGGCAGGTCCGGATAGTCGGTCCAGGTTTCTTTTTCGGCCAGGTATCGGGTGCCTTTGAAATTCAGGCGTGTGCGCAACTGGGTAAAACCGAAACTCAGCAGTTTCTCGACGACGGACTTGACGGCTGCCCCCGTGGTCGGATGGGCGCTTCCCTCAACGGCGAAGGCTTCATAGGTCACCTTGCCGGCATACCCTGCCGCAACGCGATTGACGAGGACTGCCCGGTTGAAATAGCGATCGCTTGGATCGATCCCCTCGACTTGGTGCCGTTCGATTAAGCCCTCTTTTTTGAAGAGGAGGGGGAGACCACTCATACACACCTCCGTCGATCAGTCGTGAGGAGCACGTCGAGGGACCCGATTATAGGGACCTGCCTGCTGGAGTGCAACCGTCGTTGACAAGGTTCCGCAGGCTTTTCTATGATGCGCGGTCCTTGCGGCATCGCCAGGTCGTACCGGCGACGATTCGAGGCGCCATCCATTTCGATGAACATGAATGTTCCTAACAGCCTCACGATCCTGCGTATCCTGTTGATTCCCGTCTATGTGGGCTTGCTCAACTATGAGCAATTCGACTATGCGCTGGCGACCCTCTTCATCGCGGGGCTGACGGATGCGCTCGACGGCACCATCGCACGCGTCGCCAACCAACGGACGAGACTCGGGGAGGTGCTGGACCCCCTGGCGGACAAGCTCCTGCTCACGACCGGGTTCATTACACTGTCCGTGATGCATCTAGTCCCTCTCTGGATCACCATTCTCGTGGCCAGTCGCGACCTGATGTTGATGTTGGGGGCGGCCGTCGCGCATTTCACCCATACGCAGGTCGATATCTCGCCGACTGCATTGGGGAAGGGGACCACGCTTGTCCAGCTGACGACTCTGGTCGCCGTCGTCTTTTTTGCCTCGCGGCGGATGGATCTCGCCGTTCTTGATCCGCTTCTGTATGTGATGGGCGGCGTTACGCTGTTGTCCGGTCTGCATTATCTCTCTCGGGGCTATTGTCGCGTCACGTCAGGTCAGGCCTAACACGCCATCGTTTTCCTGAGCCGCTCATTCCGACTTCCGAGTCCGTCTTGCTTTCCTGCAATCGTTTGACAGTTTTTGGGTCGTCTTATAGACTTCGATCATAGTTTCCCGCTGCATACGCGCGTGTCTTGCCTGGCGGTCAAAGGAGTGGAAACAGCGTTATGAGTACATTCGCCTACGTCGGACGAAATCGCCAAGGTGCTGTGAAGAAGGGCGAACTCAGCGCCAAGACGAGAGACGAGGCGGTGGACCAGCTTCGCAAGCAGCAGGTCGTCGTGACCAGCCTGGAAGAAAAATCGGGCAAGGGCGGGAAATTCAAATTTAGTCTTGGGAGCGGTCTCACCGACAAGGATCTCGTGGTGTTCACCCGCCAATTCGGAACAATGATCAACGCTGGCTTGCCGTTGATTCAATGCCTGGACATCCTGTCTACCCAATCGGAAAACAAAGTGCTGCGAGAAACAGTCGGGGACGTGAAGAACAGCGTGGAGGCAGGGTCCACATTCTCTGATGCGTTGAAGAGACATCCGAAAGTGTTCGACGAGCTCTATGTCAACATGATCCACGCCGGTGAAGTCGGCGGCTTGCTGGATACGATTCTCACCCGTTTAGCGAAGCACATCGAAAAGGCGATGAAGCTGAAGTCGCAGATCAAGTCGGCTATGGTCTATCCCTCGGCCATTGTCGGGGTGGCGATCATCGTCATCAGCGTGCTCATGGTGTGGGTCATTCCGGTGTTCGCCCAGATGTTTCTTGAGATGTCGGGCGGGAGAATGGGCTTGCCGGGTCCGACCCAGCTGGTGATCGACATCAGTAACTTTTTCCAGAGCTACTGGTACTTCATGGGCGGCGCCCTTGTGGGCATGATTCTCGGGATCAAACGGTACTATGGAACGGTCAACGGTCGCGTGGTCATCGACCGTCTGCTGCTCAAAATCCCAATTGTCGGAGACCTGATTAGAAAAGCGTCCGTCGCCAAGTTCACGCGCACGTTGGGCACCTTGATCACCAGTGGTGTGCCGTTGCTCGAGGGTCTGAGTATTTGTGCCAAGACGTCGGGCAATAAGGTGATCGAGCAAGCGCTCATGAATGCACGGGTGAGCATCAGCGGCGGGAAAACGATCTCCGAACCGCTGGCTAAGTGTAATGTGTTTCCCAAGATGGTCACCCATATGATCGCCGTCGGGGAGTCGACCGGCGCGCTGGATGCGATGCTGGGCAAGATCGCCGATTTTTATGAAGATGAGGTCGACCAGGCGGTGGACACGCTGACCTCGCTCCTCGAACCGATCATGATGGTGGTATTGGGTACCATCATCGGGTTTATCGTCATCGCGATGTATCTTCCGATCTTTACGATGGCGCAGGCCATCCAATAACGACGCTGCACAGTCGAGTCTGTCCTCTGGCGTGAGGGCCTGATCGTTCGAGAGGGCTCCACGCCGCACATCCACCGGGCGCTGCGCCCCTCAATGCGATCCTCGGCCGATCCAATCCGAACCGACGGAGACGAGCCGTCTCTCCTCACTCGAACGCTGCCTGCGAGCGCCGTGGCCGCGCCGCGCGTGCCGGCGAGCGAGCAATCGATGCCTGAACTGAAAACCAGACTCCATTGGTTGATGGGCCTCCGCGTCGTCGTCGTGACGCTCATGCTGGGGCTGTCATTGGCCTTTCAGGCGACGCGCGGCGAGCTCGCGGTGACGTTCTCCGCCCTGATCATCTTCACCTACCTCATCACCATCGTGTACGCCCTGATGCTGCGCTATCTGACGGCTACCGGCGCGTTGGCGGCGTTCACGTGGGGACAGGTGGGGATGGACTTTGTCTTGGAAAGTATTCTCGTTGCGAGGACCGGCGGCATCGACAGTCCGTTCGCGGTGCTGTATGTGATTACGGTCACGGTCGCGAGTCTTGTTCCTCGCCGGCGTGTGGGATTGGTGACGGGAGCCAGCTGCACCTTGTTGTTTGGGTTGATCACGGTGGTTCAGCACGTCGGCCTTCTGCCCTCCTCAGCTTGGCTGGCCCCCAGTAAGCTCGCCGGACCCGAAATGTGGCAAACATTCGGGGTGTACGGTCTTGCATTTCTGGTCGTCGGATTCTTGAGCGGCGTGCTCGCCGACCAGCTTCGCAGTGCCGACCAGTCGTTGCAGGAGAAGGAACAGGGGCTCTCGCGGCTCCAAGTGTTCCACGAAAATATCGTACGGAGCATCAGCAGCGGAGTGTTTACAGCCGACGAAGCGGGCCGCATCACCTCCTTTAATCCGGCCGCGCACGAGGTGACGGGATATGGGTTTCCGGAAGTCCAGGGACGCTCCTGGCTGGAGGTGTTCAATTGGCATCCCAGCGAACCGTCGGAGGACGCAGATATGACGTCGCTGGTTCCCGTTCGGTTTGAGGTGGAATGTCAACGCGCGGATGGGAGTCGGCTCGTGCTGGGCATGACCGTGTCCCCGTTGCACGAGCAAGGCAGGCAGCGCGGACTGGTCGGCGTGTTCAAGGATCTGACGCAAATTCGATACTTGGAAGAGGAGATGCGTCGGCGGGAATGGCTGGCCAACCTGGGCGAGATGTCGGCGGGGATGGCGCACGAAATCCGTAATCCGCTCAGCGCGCTCGCGGGGGCGATGCAGATGCTGCGGCAGGATGTCGGCCCCGATGAAACCAGCCAGCGCTTGATGGATATCGCGATTCGGGAAGCCAGGCGGCTCGACAATATCATCACCGAGTTTCTGCAGTATGCTCGTCCGCCTGCGTTGAATTTGGTGGAGCACGATTTGAACAAAGTCCTTGCCGATACGCTGGATCTGATCCAACATGAAGCGCGGTCTCGAACCGGCATCACGATCGTCTCCCGCATGGCGCCGACCAAACTCGTGGCCCAGGTCGATCAGGACCAGCTGAAGCAGGTGTTCTGGAATTTAGCCACCAATGCCTTTGATGCGATGTCCGGCGGAGGGACATTGACGATCGCTACAGGGGTGCGGCGCGTGGAGGTCGGCGGACGCCGGTCCGATGTGATCGAAATCGGGTTTCAGGATAACGGGGAAGGCATTCCCAAACAGAATTTCGACAAGATCTTTCTGCCGTTTTTTACCACGAAAAAAGAAGGCTCCGGGTTGGGGCTGGCCCAGGTTCACCGCATCGTGGAGTTGCACGATGGGTGGATCAAGGTTGAGAGCGAGGTCGGGCAGGGGGCACGGTTCGTCGTGTGTCTCCCGCAGTCCGCAGAGATGGGGGTCCGGTTGCGGCATGAAGGAAGGGAACCGTGGAAAAGATTCTAGCCGTCGATGACGAACAGGGCTTGCGCGATGTGTTGAGCATCATGCTCAAGCGGGCTGGCTATGCCGTCACGCTGGCCTCTGATGGTGAGGAGGCGATCGCGCACATTCAGAAGGAAATTTTCGATCTCGTGATCACAGACCTCAAGATGCCCAAAGTGGGTGGTCTGGAGGTGCTGAAGGCGGTGAAGGCCGCCTCGCCGGAAACCGTAGTCTTGGTGATCACGGCGTTCGCGTCGGCGGAGTCGGCGGTCGAAGCGATGAAGCACGGGGCCTACGACTATCTCACCAAACCGTTCCAGGTCGATGAAGTGCAGCTGATCATCCGCAATGCGATCGAACGGCGGCGGCTCTCGACGGAGAACATGCTCCTCAAACGGGAGTTGGCCAGCCAGTCGTCCTTTTCCCAAATCATCGGCCAGAGCGAGGCGATGCAGAAGGTCTACGACGTTATCAAGAAGGTGGCCGATTCCAAGAGCAATGTGTTGATCGGCGGCGAAAGCGGCACCGGC
>JACQHN010000056.1 GCA_016199015.1 Nitrospira defluvii | reverse complement strand
TTGTAGGCGTATCCGAACGCAATGGCCATCTGCGGGGTGCGCGAGTTGAGGATGTCTCCTTGTCCGTAGCCGGGATTGCCGGCGATTTTGTATAGCAGCCGGGCGGTATACATCATCTCGCCGGTTAAGATGCGGGTGTCATAGTTGAATGTTCGACGCTGTGAGGCCGGGAGGCTGGCATTGTTGGGCAGCGCCTGGCTGACGGCAGTGCCTTCTCTGGTGAGGTTCGCGCCGACTCCTCCCCAGATTCCGAACGCATAGTTGAATTTGTATTGATCCTCATCGCTCGAAAAGCTGACGCCGATGTCGCGGCTGCTCTGTTGGTTGGCTGCGAAGGCGTTCTGGACGATGAGGTTATCCGCAAAGGTCGATGTGGCCATCGAGCTGATGGTGGCGCGATTGAACCAGACGCGCTGTTGGCCCGCCTGGATCGTGAACCAGGGAATATGCCAGGACGAGATATAGGCGTCGAGGAGGCCGGCTCTTCCGCTGCCGCCTTCCTGGTCCCATGTGGTTTGGTCGAAGGCCCAGGAAATGTTGTACCGGAAGTCAGGGTCGAAGGCATAACCCATGAATTGGAGGCGCGCGCGGGGTACGCTGAACTGGTTCGAATCGCTCTGCTTATTCACGGCTCGATATTCGACCTGGCCGCCCAGGATTTCAGGATTCCTCGAATCTCCAATCGTCCCCCAGGCACTGTTGTACGCGCTATGTGAATAGCGGACCTGTGTGAGGAGGCGCATCTTCAGAAAGAACTTCTCGCCCACGCGAAAGTTGAGTCCGTTGTTGACATCGATATTGAAATTCGGTTTGGAGACCTGTTCCCGTTTCTCGAGGATCTTTATGCCTTTGTCGTATTCTTCTTGGGTGATGATGCCCTTGAGGTAGAGATATTTCAGTCCTGGATCCTCGCCGGAGTAGTACTCCCACTTTCCGTCTCTCTTGACGAATTGTCCCTCCTCGACGGCGTGAGCGGGTGTTGTGGTTTCGCCCACGAGGACGGCAAGTAGGGCAAGAGTGAGCACGGCAGCGGCTTTCATTTCCTCGACCCCCTGTGAATGTGGATGCTACCCGTTGCGTTGCCACATGATTGCGGCTGTGGCCATTCGATCAATGGCTTCCGTATTATCTGTAATCCGATGAGGATTAAATATATTAAGTTTAATAATATTGTCAACAAATAACTTTGTAGGCACCAGTTTACTGTTTATATTTTCGAGTTGAAGACTTTATGCTTGACGTATGTAAAGCATTATGTCATTACCTGCTTTGTCATGGCTACGCCAGTACATCCCCAAGCTCTTCCAGAGGTTGAGAATCTTCTTAGCGCAACGCGCCAGGCCCAAGGGCTTTCGCGCGCCGATCTGGCGTCTCGGTCGGGCATCACACGTCAAGCCGTGCATGCCATCGAAACGGGTCAGTATCTGCCGACCACGGCGGTTGCACTCCAATTTGCACATGCCCTTGGTTGCCGCGTGGAGGATCTATTCCGCTTGGTGAGCAAAGAAGAGCTCATTGAAGGTGAGTGGTCCGCTGCGTCTGAGGTGTCCCCTGCCTTCGAACCATCTAGTCGTGTGAAGGTCGCCCGTGTGGGCGCGCGATACATCGTCAGACCCGTCGTCGATCTGGGAGAGGTGCTCAATTATGCCGTCCCTGCGGATGGTCTCCTTGTCCCCTCGCATCAGGCGGGATCGACTGCCTCGCCTCGTCTTGTTCAGGTTCGTCTTCTGCGGGATCGGCGCGTCATCGAGCAGGAAATCGCCGTGGCGGGCTGCGATCCTTCGGTGTTTTTGGTCGGCGACTATCTTCGACGCCATCAGGACAGTTGCACAGTGGTGGGATGGAATCTCGGAAGTACCGCCGCAATCGAGGCGCTCAAGCGGGGAGAGGTCCACATTGCCGGCGTGCATGTTGTGGATGCGCTTTCGGGAGAATCCAACCTGCCCTACCTTCGCCGCCACCTGAAAGGAAACGACTATCTCGTGGTGACCTTTGCGGTATGGGAAGAGGGCTTACTGGTCGCGGCTGGAAATCCCAAGTCCATTCGGGGAGTGGATGACCTTGCACGACCGGATATCCGATTCGTCAATCGAGAGGAAGGCGCCGGTACTCGTCTCTTGCTCGATCAGAAGCTGGCAGCAGCGGGTGTTGTTGCGGGGAACGTCGCCGGATATGACACGATCGCGCGCTCACATTTCCAGGTCGCCCGGTCGATTGCCGAGGGGCATGTGGACGTGGGCTTGGGGGTGCGAGCGGCGGCCCAATTATTCGGTCTCCAGTTTTTTCCGTTGCAGACAGCCCGCTACGATCTTGTGGCGCCGAAAAGTCATCTGAACGATCATCCCAGCATCGAGATCTTCCTCAACATTCTCGTGAGCCGTCCCTTCCGAACGGAGATCGACGCGCTTGGCGGGTACGACATGAGCCAAACCGGGAAGGTCCACGCACTGCGGCCATGAAAACACGGACCCATTTAATGGTCCTGCTGCGATGCCTTACCCTTTCGTTTGGTCTGGTATTTGTCACAACCTTCTCGCCTGCCTCTGCCGAGCCTCTGGTCATCGCTGCCTCGCCGAGTCTGGCCACACCGCTTGAGGCGCTGGCGCGGGCGTTCGAATCGATCCATCCCGAGGTGCAGGTCAAACTCTCTTTTGATTCCGGACTGGATCTTCGCCGGATGATCGCCGGCATGGAGAACAGTCCTATTGGGCAGTATTTTATCGGCATGGGGCCGATCCACCTCATTGCACCGGGCGGCGACGAGCTTATTACCCGTCTCCAGCAAAAGTATTATGTGTTACCCGGCACGAAACGACCCTATGCGACTGTCTCTCTGGTCATGGTCGTGCCTGAAGCGCTGGTCGAGGCGCCCGCGTCGTTCGACGCCATGGCCCGCGCCACGCGCATGCGTGTGGCCGTCGCAGATCCCGATGTGACCCTGTTGGGGCAGAAGACCGGTGAACTCTTCAAGGCTCTGGGGATTGCCGAGGCCTTGAACGATCGGCTGGATGTGGCGACGGACGCCCGCG